>DATJAY010000034.1 GCA_035515795.1 Candidatus Acidiferrales bacterium
ACCGGTGAATGCACCTTTCTCGTGTCCAAAGAGTTCAGCTTCGAGAAGTTGTTCGGGTATGGCTGCGACGCTGATCGGGATAAACGGTTTGCCGGCTCGAGGGCTGTTCAAATGTATAGATCGTGCGACAACTTCCTTTCCAGTTCCGCTTTCTCCTTCGATCAGGATGCTCGAGTTGGTCGGGGCCGCACGCCCGATTACTTTAAATACCCGGAGCATTTTTTCGCTCTTCCCAACGACATTCGAAACGTTTACCTCTTTTACATGCTCGCCTTCAATTTTTGATGTTACCGCCGCTGCTTTGAAATGCGAAACAGCGTTTGATACGACGAGCCTTATCTCATTGAGATTCAGCGGCTTGCTCAGGTAATCGAATGCTCCGGATTTGATCGTGTTTGCGGCCTCGTCAAGAGTGCCGAACGCGGTGATTAAGATTACAGGCAGGTTAGGCGAGATTTCAATTATTTTCTTCATTAATTCGACGCCGTTCAACTTTGGCATCATCACATCGGTAACGACGCTGGAAAACGATCCGGTTTTTATTTTGTTCAAGGCTTCTACCGGATCAGAGAATGTTTCCACCTCATAAGTCGGCGATAAGGCTTCACGAAGAATCTCGAGCGAGTCCGCATGATCGTCTATTACAGCAATTTTTTCTTTCACATCAAGCCCGGTTTATGCTATGCTGTCACATTTTTTATCTTCACGGTTGGCAATATCACCGAGAATGCAGAACCAGTCTTTGAATTTCGCGATAAAAATATCTTTCCGCCGTGTTTATCCACGATCTCCTTACAGATGACAAGACCGATCCCGTTTCCGTTAGGTTTCTTGCTGTCAATGAAGTCGTTGAAAAGCTGAGGAACAATTTCCTGTGGAACGCCACAGCCATTGTCTGAGACATCGAAGCGAATATTCGGGTACCCTGAATCAGACATTCTGAAATCTAAATCCTCGTGTACATCAAGCTCTATCCGGCCTGGTGAGGCCGATTTGTTTTTTGTCTCTATTGATTCGATTGAGTTATTCAGGAGGTTTATCAGCACCTGCTGCACCTGCACATGATCGGCATTAATCATTGTGTGCCGGTTCTCAATCTTGATATTTAATTCGATCGGTTTTCCCTTTAATCGCGGCTCCATGACAATCCTCGTTTCCTCGACGAGGTCACTTACGACGACATCCTGCTTCGCGGGCATCGCTATCTTACGCGCCTGCAGAAGACTGTTAATGATACCAATCATGGATTCGACCTGCCGCTCGATGACGGTCAATTTCTTCTTCTCATCTTGGGGAAGCTCGTTTTCCATGAGTAATTGAACAGAAGTGTATATCGCATTCAGCGGGCTCCCTAGTTCGTGTGCCAATTTGGAAGCGATTTTTCCAAGCGCGGCCTGCGATTCAAATGTCCGAAGTTTTTCCTGTAAAGAGATGATCTCGCTGCTTTTTTCATGCAAGGCGTCGATCGCAATCGAGATCTCGTTTTGAAGACGCAAATTGTAATCCTCGCGTTGTTTGACTTCTGATCTTATGATCTCGTGAGCCTTCTGCAATTCGTTCATCATCCGGTTGAAAATCGAGGAGAGGTCTCTAAACTCGGTGCCGGAAGTTATAGATAATCGAGTATCCATCTTGCCTGCGGCAGCCTCGCGCATAGCGTTTGCAAGATCACCAAAGGGACGCAAGAAAGTCAATCGAATTGCAAAAAGAAGAAGTATAGACGATACAAAGCTGACGACCGATGTAATCCCGACTCCGGTTATCCAGTTTCGCAGAACAATTTGGCGCACATCTTCCAATGATATTTTGATGAGGGCATATCCCCAAACCTTGTTGTCACTTTGAAAGAGTTTCGAATAGTAGTAAAGTGAATAATCCAAAATCACAAAGGACGAGGACATATCCTTTTTTAGACCTGACTTTGCATAGTCGACCTCGCCGTCAGACAAGTCTCTCCCGACCAAAGCGACCAAAGAGACCGAATCGGGGCCTACTTTTCTGTAGAACCCTACAGATTGCACATCGTGATTTAGTCTGAGAGCTAAATTTGCATTTGTCATGAGAGTCTGGATATCCGCCTCTTGAGAGGAGCTCGAAGTTAAGTTGAATTCCGCGGCCATCAGCTCCGCATCGGTCTGGGAGTCGCGAAGTTCCATTCTCTGAGCAGTGACAGAGTTAAAGTAGGTGATCAGGATTCCTGCAGCAAACAAAATAAGCCCGACCACCGCGGCACTCCGTGTTCGCAGTGACAGGACAGGCGATCTAAATTTCACGATGAAATATAATTTTTGACGGCCTGGCTTTCAAGGCAAGATGGTTCCCACTCTGTTGAATTTACTCCAGCAGTCATAAGGTGGTTACTGTTCACAGACCTTGAGTGGAAATGCAGTTCGACTTGTTCAGATATGGGCACTTGCCGGGAAGTCAGGAGAAGTCAGCTGTTGAAACAATTTTGAGTCGGTTCCACGAGCTGACGGCCGGATGCTCGCACGCTTAGAGTCCAAAAGTGTGCGAAGAAAGATTGCCGTACGTTTATTAAATTATGTTGTCTTAAATAATTCTCGGATGGAACCGTATAGATCATGGCGCAGAGTGAAATAAGAGAAACCTTGTCGGAAAATGAAATCGTACTAGAAGGGGTGCGCACGCATAACCTAAAGAACCTTGTGGTGCGAATCCCCAAAGGAAAAATTACTGTCGTGACAGGGCCGTCAGGGAGCGGTAAATCAAGTTTGGCATTTGATACCATTTACGCTGAAGGGCAAAGAAGATATATCGAAAGCCTTTCGGCTTACGTGAGACAGTTTCTCGAGCGAATGGAAAGACCCGATGTCGACAGCATACGCGGGATTTCCCCGACGGTCGCCATCGAACAAAGACGCTTAAGCAGAAATCCTCGCTCTACAATAGCCACCATGACTGAGATCTATGATTATCTGCGTCTGCTTTACGGAAGGGCCGGAACAGTAGTCTGTCTCAATTGCAGAATTCCTGTTATTAAGTTCACCCCTCAGTCGATCTTGAATTTCATAAATAATCGCCTGAAAAATAGGAGGTTATATATTTTTTTTGATTTCAAAAATAATGATTACAGGAGAAACGTTCAGGAGCTGAAGAGGCGCGGCTTCTACAGATTTGCTGAACTAGAAAAACCAGGCGAAGTTATCGACGCGAACACGGCTTCGTTCGCGCCTCTTGGTGATTTTCTTGTCCTCGCGGATAGAGTTGTTGCCCATGATAGCGACGAAAGGATCACGGAAGCGTGTGAACAGGGATTCTTAAATGGTGCGGGAAGCATTTACGTCTACGATGTCGATGCACGGGAGGTTCATAAGTTCTCCAGCAGGCTCGAGTGCTCAAACTGCGGCAGATCATACCTTGAACCGGAGCCTCGATTGTTTTCCTTTAATAATCCCTATGGGGCATGTCCGGAATGTCAGGGTTTTGGCACCGTCATAGGTTACGACTGGAACAAGGCTGTGGCAAACCCTTTCTTGAGTGTCCTTGAGGGAGGCATAAGTTTGGTGTCGGCACCTGCCTTTGATATCTACAGACGGTCGCTTTTGAAAGCAGCAAGCAAAGGGAAGATTAGACTGGACATTCCTATTAACAAACTCACTGAAGATGAATTTAACTTTTTGATCAAGGGAGACAAAGAATTCATCGGTTTATACGGCTTCGTGAAAAACCTGGAGAAGAAATCTCGTTCGTTCTCGGTCAGATACTTTCTCGATAAATATCGTGGATACGTGGTTTGCCATTCGTGCAATGGCGGACGGCTTCGACCGGAGGCAGCTGCCGTTCAAATCGACGGGAAAAATCTTCCCGGAGTTGTCGCAATGACAGTGGATCGTGCACGTAAGTTTTTTGAATTGGTTCAACTCGAAGGGGAGCATGCCGTGATTGCCGCGCAAGTGCTTGACGAGATTCGAAAGAGGATTGGTTATTTATATGAAATCGGTCTGGGATATTTGACGCTCGACAGGTTATCGTCCACTTTATCGGGCGGCGAAGCGCAGCGCGTAAATTTATCGACGAGTCTTGCATCCACTTTGGTGGCAACGACATATATTCTCGACGAACCGAGCATAGGCTTGCACCCCCGCGATATGGATCGGCTGGTTTCCATTTTGAAGAATCTCAGGTCTTATCAAAATACCGTGATTGTTGTGGAACATGATGCCGAGATGATGAGAAACGCGGACCATGTCATCGATCTTGGACCGGGCTCGGGGGCGCTTGGAGGGGAGATTATGTACGAAGGGCCTTTTGCCGGGCTTCTCAAATCCAAAACCTCGATAACCGGAAAATACCTGCGCGGCGAAAAGGAAATTCCTTTGCCAAAGAGAAGAAAACCTGTCGACAAGTTCATTCATGTTCGTGGTGCAAACCTTCATAATCTCGTTAATGTTGATGTCGATATTCCGCTGTATTCCTTTGTTTGTATAACCGGCGTCAGCGGATCTGGGAAGAGCACACTCGTTTACGACATCCTTTATGATGCGCTGAAGGAAGAATTCTCAACAGACCACTTTCGCAATTCTTCCGAAAACGTCAAGCTATCTTCTAATAGTGCTAAGGAGATTGTGTTCGATTATTTCCCTCAGTCCGTCGAGCTTGTCGATCAGAGTGCGGTCGGGAGAATATCGAGATCGAATGTGGCAACTTATAGCGGTGCGTTCGATCCGGTTCGCGAAATTTTTGCGAGGACGCCGCTAGCGAGGGAAAGAGGATTAAATGCGAGCTACTTTTCTTTCAATGTTGATTGGGGCGGAAGGTGCGAGGCCTGCAACGGCGAAGGCGTGCAGGTGGTTGAGATGCAGTTCCTCGCGGACGTTTCCCTCGAATGCGAAGTATGCCGGGGCAAAAGGTATGGTTCGGAAGCATTGGAAATAAAATATAAAGGGAAGAGTATTGCCGACATTCTTGATCTCACCGTGGCTGAGGCTAAAGAATTCTTTTCTGAGTCGACCTCTCCGGGAAAAGATAACAAGGATGTCCTCAAACGTCTAACGCTGCTTGACCGCGTCGGATTAAGCTATCTGAAATTAGGTCAGAGATTGTCAACGTTATCCGGCGGGGAGGCACAGCGTCTGAAGATTTCAAGTTATCTTTCTCCCTACGCTGTGAACAAAGACTCCTTGGGGAAATACATAGCCGGGAGCAGCGGGAGTGAGGTGCTCTTTATCCTCGATGAACCGACAACTGGATTGCACTTCGAGGAGATTGCAAAGCTGCTCGAAGTCTTGTTTGATCTGCGCAATCATGGGAACAGTATCATCGTTGTCGAACACAACTTAGATGTCATCAAGTGTGCCGATTACGTTATCGACTTAGGACCGGAAGCAGGCGAAGCTGGAGGAAAAGTAGTTGCTGCAGGAACACCTGAAGAAATAATTGGGGTCAAAGAATCAAGGACGGGACCTGTGTTAAGAAAGGTGATAGGAAAATGACGGTAGATGTGTTGGCCGTCTTTGCGGTCATAACAGGTGCTGGTCGTTCTTGTTATGGTCCGGAAGTTTACTCAACGAAATCCCCTCATTTCCTCGCGAAAGCATTTCAAGTTACGATTGGAAAAACATCCCGCTGAAGTTATTTTATAGGATGCTGATTGCATTTGAAGGGATCGACGGCAGCGGCAAGACGACACAGGCAGAACTTCTTTCGAAACGGCTTAATGGCGAAGGAATATCGAACGTAATTTTGCGCGAGCCCGGCGGGACTCCTCTTGGCGAAGGAGTTCGAGAATTACTCCTGCACCGGTCAGACTTAAAGGTAAGCCCGATTGCCGAGTTTCTGCTCTTCAGTGCAAGCAGGTCCCAGCTGACGCATGAAAAAATATTGCCGGCGCTTAGAGGCGGAAAGGCAGTGATCATAGATCGGTACTTTTATTCTTCGATCGCCTATCAAGGGTTCGGCAGAGGAATTCCGGTGTCTGAAATAAAGACCGTGAACCACTTTGCGACGCAAAACGTTATCCCAGATGTGGTTTTCCTTTTCACGCTGGACTTGAAAACTGCCTTCGAACGCATGGCTTCATCCGGCAGAGCTGCGGACAGAATGGAAAAAGGAGAAAGCGAGTTTTTTCACAGGGTCATTGACGGATTTGCTTATTGCGCAAAGGAAGAACCGGATAAGTTTGTCACCGTCGACGGAAGAGAATCGATTGACAATCTTTCTGAAAAGATATTTCAAAATGTAATGAACAGAATTAAAAGGGTTAAAACAAATGCGCCGTAAAGTTTTCTTTGTTACGCTAGTTTTGTTTCTTGGAACAAGCATAGGGTTTGTTGCTGTCAAGAACAGTGATACCTTCTACGAGGTCAAACAGAGTATCGATCTGTTCGGAAATGTGTATAAGGACGTCATCGAAAATTACGTCGACCCTGTTTCGCCGGGTCAGTTCATGCGGAAAGGAATCGACGCGATGCTCTCGTCGCTTGATCCCTATACTGTTTACATGGATAAGCAAAACAGCGGCGAGATTGATTTGCTCACGACAGGCAAATACGGCGGGATCGGGGTGACGATCGGAACCGCCAACGGCAAAGTGATAATAACCGGCGTCTTTGATGGCTACAGCGCACAGAGACAGGGATTAAGGATCGGCGACCAGATACTCATGATAGATACGTCCGATGTGAACAAAATCAAAATCGATGAAGTCAGCGACATGGTACGAGGGGAACCCGGTTCCCAGCTCAAGCTGAGAATAAAAAGGGAAGGTGAGGAGAAGCCTTTTGATGTGGTTCTCGTGAGATCGGAAATCAGGTTGAAATCTGTGTCGTACTACGGTGTAGTCGATTCCAATATCGGATTCATAAAGCTGGATCAATTTTCACGGGGATCCGATGAAGAAGTAAAAAATGCTTTGACGGATTTGATGGCACGGGCTAGCCTTAAGGGTTTGATTCTGGATTTGAGAAACAACCCGGGAGGACTGTTGGAATCTGCAGTAAATATCGTCGAGCTTTTTGTCCCTAAAGGAAGTTTGATCGTAATGACCAAGGGGAGGGATCCTTCTTCCGACAAGAAATATACGTCAGATCAGGATCCGATAGCTCCGGATATTCCGATGGTAGTCTTGGTGAACGGAAACAGTGCGAGTGCCAGCGAAATAGTAACCGGGGCTCTGCAGGATTTGGACAGGGCGGTAATTATCGGGACGAATACATTCGGAAAGGGATTGGTACAGACAATTCTTCCGCTGGGATACGATGCGCAGCTAAAGATGACGACCGCAAGATATTATACGCCGAGCGGCAGATGCATTCAAAAAATAGATTACGAACGGCGCCGCGACGGGGAAGATGCCGTCACCCCGGACAGCCTTAGGAAAGAATTTAAAACGCTGGATGGTCGTCCGGTGTACGAATTAGGCGGGATTTCTCCCGACAGCACGGTGACCGGACTGGAGAATTCCGACTACGTTCAACAGCTCATGCGCGGCGGTTACTTTTTTAACTTCGCGACACAATTTCGCGCGGAGCATGATTCGATTTCACAGGATTTCACCGCCCGGCCCGAAGTGTTGAACAGTTTCAAACGCTTTATCGAGAAGAATAAATTCACGTATGCCTCCTCTCTTGATCAGGCTGTGGGGGATGCGCGCAAATTGGCGTCTACTTCCAACTACGATGAGTCGATATACAAGGACTTGTCTTCAATTGCAGATAGAGTAAAGAGCGATGAAGAGGGATTATTCAACAAGAGTTCCAAGGAGATTTCAGAATATTTGACCGCCGAAATTATCGGCAGATTCAGGGGGGACGCGGCGCAAACTGAAGCTGCTCTTCATTACGACCATCAGACTAGAGTTGCCGAGTCGATCATAGAAAATACTTCAACTTACAGAAGAATTCTTTCCCTGGATTATTGATTATACGTTTGAATTCCGCTAAATTTTTTTCACAACAGAGGAAGGAATCTCACCATAATGTCTGAAACCATCAGCGCAACCAAACCGTCGGCTGCATTCTCAAAAGGTCTGGATGGAATCGTGGCCGGCCAATCCAAGATTTGCTTCATCGATGGACTGAAGGGCGAACTTGTTTATAGCGGGATAAACATAGACGAGCTTGCGACGAACGCAACTTTCGAAGAGGTAGTTTACCTTTTATGGTACGGTCGGCTTCCCAGAAAGGATGAACTAAGTAAACTCCAAAAGGAACTTGCGGCGAACAGGAGCCTGCCGAGCCAGGTCATTGAGTTCTTGAGAGGTGTCCCGAAAACTGCCGATCCGATGGATGTGCTTCGAACGGCGGTTTCGTATTTGGGTATTTTTGACGAAGAGGCAAAGGATAATTCACCCGAGGCTAACCTGCGAAAGTCGATCAGGCTTGTTGCGAAGATGCCCACCATTGTGGCTAACTTCCACACGTTTCGGAAAACAGGTGACTATTCGAAGCCGGATGGTTCGCTTGGGCATTCCGCGAATTTTCTTTATATGTTGAACGGTGTACCACCCGGCGACACCTCGACAAAAACTATGGATTGCGCCCTGGTCCTTCAAGCCGATCACGAGTTTAATGCCTCTACGTTTTCCGCAAGAGTGACGGTGGCTACTCTGTCCGATATTTATTCTGGTGTTACTTCTGCAATCGGAACTCTAAAAGGACCTCTCCATGGCGGCGCAAACGAAGAAGTCATGAAGATGCTTCTTGAAATCAAGACAATGGACAACGTAGAAAAATATTTGCAGAGTCTGCTGGCGGGCAAAAAGAAAGTGCCGGGTTTTGGGCACCGGGTTTACAGGGTCGAAGATCCCCGTGCAAAACATTTGAAGAAATTTTCAAAGCAGCTGGCCGAGACGATTGATAATCTAAAATGGTTCGAAATGTCGGAGAAGATCGAAGCAATAATGAAAAAGGAGAAGAGTTTGGTGCCGAACGTGGATTTCTATTCAGCATCAACCTATTATTATCTCGGTATCCCTATCGATCTTTACACTCCCATCTTTGCGATAAGCCGAGTCTCAGGTTGGACTGCTCATATTATGGAACAATATTCGGATAATCGCCTTATAAGGCCGTTGTCAGACTATGTTGGAAAACGTGATCAACACTTTGTGCCGATCAGCCAGAGATGAACGGTTTCTGAACTTGGCTTGACATAGGAATGAAGACACAACTTCCTCGTACAGAATTCAAAGTTGGTGCTCGTTTTCCCGAGGGTGTTTTTCGAGATACAGATTAAGTCCAATTAGGATTGGCGCTTGCTGGAAATCCTCTATGGGAGTACACGGGACGTTCGGGATAATTCGTGACATTTTTAGTTGCGGCTGAGCCGCGTTGGGAGGATAAACATGACTTCTTATGAAAAACTTTCGCTGCCGCAAAGAGGCGAAAAAATTGTCTACGCGAGCGGCAGGCTGCAAGTGCCGGATAATCCAATCATTCCTTTTATTGAAGGGGATGGTACAGGTCCGGATATATGGCGGGCAAGTAAGATAGTATTTGATGAAGCAGTGAAGAGAGCTTACGGTGGGAAAAAAGAAATCGAATGGTTGGAAATCTTCGCCGGCGAAAAGGCAAACAGGATTTATGGCAGGCAGGTTTGGTTGCCGGAAGACACACTCAGGGCAGTCAACGAATACATTGTCGCGATAAAAGGCCCACTTACTACGCCGGTCGGAGGTGGAATTCGTTCTTTGAATGTTGCACTCCGTCAAGTGCTCGATCTTTATGTCTGCTTGCGGCCTGTTAGATACTTCGCCGGTGTACCATCACCGGTAAAGCATCCTGAAAAAGTTGATGTGGTGATCTTCCGCGAAAACACTGAGGATATCTACGCGGGCATAGAATATGCGGCGGGAACGTACGAAGCACAAAAAGTCTTGGATCTTCTTCAGAGAGAATTTCCGAAGGATTTCGAAAAAATCCGGTTCAACACGAAAGAAAAGGCTGATCAATTCTGGCGAACCGTCGGCGCGAACGATTTTCCCAGCGATGTAAGAGTCGGCATCGGCATTAAGCCGGTAAGTTACAGCGGGAGCGTGCGACTGATTCACAGCGCGATTTCCTACGCGATCAGGAACAAGCGCGAATCAGTCACCATGGTGCATAAGGGGAACATCATGAAATTCACCGAAGGTGCATTTCGGGATTGGGGATATAAAGCGGCAAAAGAATATTTCGGTGCTGTCGAGATCGACGGCGGCCCATCATGTAAGATTCCTGAAGGAAAACCGGGTGCAGGGATCATCATTAAGGACAGTATTGCCGACATCACTCTGCAGCAGGTTCTTACGAGGCCAGAGGATTTTGACGTCGTAGCCACCTTGAATTTGAATGGAGATTATCTGAGTGACGCTCTCGCGGCACAGGTCGGCGGAATCGGCATCGCGCCGGGAGCAAACATAAACTACATAACAGGATACGCGATCTTTGAGGCGACCCATGGCACGGCACCCAAGTATGCAAACCTGAACAAGGTGAACCCGGGCTCCATGATATTGAGTGGTGTAATGATGCTCGAGTATCTGGGATGGAACGATGCTGCGAATTTGATAGTGAAGGGGATGGAGAAAGCGATACAATCGAAAGTGGTCACTTATGATTTCGCTCGACTGATGGATGGCGCGAAGGAAACTGGCACACTCGAGTTCGGAGAAGCGATAGTGCAAAATATGAGATAGAGGATTTCACAAAGCCTGGACAGAATTCCAGTTAAGACTGTAAGTCCGGCTGGATCGAGCAGCACCACGTGTTTGAAAGGTGAGAGAATCGGACAGAAACGGATTGGAAGACAGTTCTCATTTTCCATTATATGATTTTTATTTTATATTTTACTTGACAAAAAGATTTTATTTATTTAACTTATTCTTGTAAAAGACCTTAATTACTAAGACAATTACCTTGAGATGATAGCACTAGCCGACAAGAAGCTTGATCCCATCGATCACAGGATCTTGGAAATCTTACAGAAGAATGCTCGCACCAGGCTCAACGAAATGGCTCAGCAGCTTGGTCTTACTATTCCAACTATCTCCGAGCGTATCCAAAAGCTGGAAGATCGCGGGTTCATAAAAGGATACACTGCCATATTGGACGCCAAGCGATTGGGTAAGGACATCACGGCGTTCATAACTGTCTCGATCGACTCCAGCAAACATTACCAGATGTTCATGGAGCGCGCGCGCGAAACTGAAGAGATACTCGAGTGCCATTCGGTGACAGGCGAGGGGTCACATCTTTTGAAAGTTCGAGCTGAAAATACTAATTCACTCGAGAAACTCTTATCAAGAATCCAGTCATGGCCGGGAGTGTTGAGCACCAAGACGAGCGTCGTGTTATCCACTATCAAAGAATCAACTATTTTAAAAACACAAAACAACTAATCTAGGAGGGACAAAATGGCAAAAGCAGTAAAATCTGCTAACGAGGTAGACAAATTCTTAAAGTTTATCAAAGACAACGGTGTCGAAATTATCGATCTGAGATTCATTGACATTCCGGGACAATGGCAGCATTTTTCTATGCTTCCATCAGAATTGAACGAGGATTCATTCGAAGAAGGAATAGGATTTGACGGGTCAAGCATCCGCGGATTTCAAGCCATCAACGAAAGCGACATGGTTCTGATTCCCGACGCGACGAAATATTTCATAGATCCGTTTACATCTTATAAGACACTTAACGTAATCTGTGATGTATACGATCCTATTACCGGCGAACCGTACCACAGAGACCCGCGATTCATTGCACATAAGGCAGAATCTTACCTCAAGTCGACCGGCATTGGAGATAGCGCCTACTTCGGACCGGAATATGAATTCTTCATTTTTGATAACGTGAGATTTGCGCAGACTGTGAACTCAGGATTTTATGAGATCGATTCCGAAGAAGGTATTTGGAACAGCGGAGAAAATAATAAACAAAATTTAGGATATCGTCCCAAAACAAAAGAAGGATACTTCCCGGTCCCGCCTATAGACAGCTTACAAGATGTAAGGTCGGAAATGTTCCTCACAATGAGGCAGGTCGGGATCAATGTTGAAGTGCACCACCATGAGGTTGCCACGGCAGGCCAAACTGAAATCGACATGCGGTTTGCTCCACTCTTGGCGATGGCTGACAACATGTTGACCTTCAAGTACATCACGAAGAACGTAGCAAAAAAATACAACAAGACCGTCACTTTCATGCCGAAGCCGCTCTTTGGAGATAATGGTACGGGCATGCACGTTCACCAGAGTATCTGGAAAAACGGGAAGCCGTTGTTTTACGGTAACGGCTATGCAAACTTGAGCGAGATGGCGCTCCACTACATCGGTGGATTGTTGAAGCATGCTCCCGCTCTGTGCGCGATTACAAACCCGACAACCAACTCCTATCACAGGCTCGTTCCCGGTTTCGAGGCGCCTGTCAATTTGGCGTACAGCCAGCGCAACAGATCTGCTTCCGTTAGAATTCCGATGTACTCAAAGAATCCGAAAGCGAAACGATTGGAGTTTCGTGTTCCCGATCCCTCGGCAAATCCTTACCTTGCTCTGCCGGCGATGCTTATGGCGGGACTGGACGGAATAATTAACAAGCTCGACCCAGGTGAGCCACTTGATAAAGATATCTACGACCTGTCGCCGGAAGAGCTTCGAAATGTTCCTTCAACCCCCGGTTCGCTGGAAGAGTCCCTCAAGAATCTTGAACGCGACCATGAATTCCTGCTGCGCGGCGATGTATTCACTGAAGACCTCATCAGCACGTGGATAAATTACAAAATGACGAACGAAGTGAAGCAAGTCGCCTTGCGGCCGCATCCCTATGAGTTCATGCTCTATTATGATGTTTGAGAAGCGGTAAGTAAATTAGACCAATTATATTTCAGGAGGGGCTGCCAGGTGGCAGCCCCTTTTTTATGCGGTGTTGACGAAAAAACTGTAAGAGATACAGAAAAAACCGAGTACGGAGTGAACCAATGATCGCTTACGTTTTTTGGCATTGGAAGAAACCAGAGGTGGAAACCGCCGAGTATGAGAAGCATCTTCGCAAGTTTCATGCGAAGCTCAGGGAAGAACCACCTAAGGGTTTTCTTGACTCATTTAGCGTGGGATTTGCCCGCGCTCCTTGGATAACGAGCACGGACGAAGCATTCGAGGACTGGTATCTAGTCGAGAACTTCGGTGCGCTTGGCACGCTGAACGAAGGAGTGATAACTGGAACCCGCATGACATTGCATGATGCCGCCGCCGCGATCGCAGATGGTGGAACTGGCGGGGTTTATGCGCTACACCATGGGACAGTGATGAGTAGGCCGAGATTCGCACACTGGTTCGGAAAACCTCCGGGCATGTCATACAAAGAATGCTTCGAAGAACTTATGCCATTGGTAGATAATTCGGGGGGAGCACTATGGATGAGGCGGATGACTCTCGGACCGGCCAAGGAGTTTTGCCTTCATGGAGACACCGTTGCGGCATTTCCTCCTAGATTCAATGTTCTCGTGATACCTCTCAGGGAAATTTGGGCCGGGAATAAGTGACGATTTGACGGCCCTACCACAAGTAAGTCGCCGATATTCTTTATTCGAGACCGACGTAGATACACGCTAAGGGTGCTGTTCGATTCTCGTATTTAACTTCGTCTTTTACTTTGCCAGGCGGATGGTAAGCCAAAAAATTTTGAGGAAATTCCGATAAAAGGAGAGCGGGTTGGAGCTGACCATGTAGAACCACCGTGTCGCCGAAACAAAATAGCTGAATCAAACGACTATGCTACGGAGAAATACATGGCATTAATGAAATGGAGGGAAAGATTCGCTGTCAATATCAAAGAGATCGATGAACAACACAGGAAATGGAGAGATATGCTCGAGAATATTCTCGGTGGACTGGTGGAGTATACCCGAGTTCATTTTGCGACTGAAGAGAGACTGATACAGCAGAGCTGGTATCCTTTTTTTGAAGGGCACAAGAAAATACATGATGACATGATAGGGGAGGTGGAATTGCTCGAGTTGAGGCATAAGTCGGGCGAGACCTCATTGAGCATATATGTCATGAATTTCTTGAAGAACTGGCTGGCTGATCACATTATGGGAACCGACAAGAATTACGGGCCCTACCTCAATTCAAAAGGAATCGTATAATTTGAGATTCTTGATATCGCAATCATTATTAAAGAAATAATGAATGTGGTAAATCTCCATTTTCGGTAGTTGATTTCCAGCGGGAAAAATATTACTGAGAATATTCTTGACTCCGTCAATGGCTTAAACTTCAAACCATCTCATTGAAACAAAATGAAAGGTTGTTTAAAATTAAGCAGGAATAAGAGATGCGGAGTTTAAGATGAACCATTTGAGCAATTCCTTTTCGACCAAGAGGAATTTCAAGGTAAAGAACGGCCCGGTATTGATATTTCATCTGCCGTCGCTGACAAGCCTCGGCTTCAAGGTAGAGCAACTTCCATATTCAATGCGAGTTCTCTTGGAGAATTTGCTGAGGCTTGAAGATGGCAGGGTGGTTACCTCGTCCGATATTGAGTCCCTTCTAAGATGGAACGGGAAACCGAGTGGGGAGAGGGAGATAGCATTCATGCCCGCTCGTGTTCTACTTCAGGATTTCACGGGCGTCCCGGCCGTCGTAGATCTGGCTGCAATGAGAAGCGCGGTCGAACGAATGAAGGGGGACCCTGAGAAAATAAATCCGTTGATCCCTTCGGAGTTGGTTATCGATCATTCCGTTCAAGTTGATAAGTTCGGAACAGATGATGCCTTTCTGTTCAATGCAGACTTGGAGTTTAAGAGAAACGTAGAACGATATGCATTACTTCGCTGGGGGCAAAAGGCATTCAAAAATTTTAAGGTTGTTCCACCCGATACCGGAATAGTCCATCAAGTGAATCTCGAGTATCTCGCGCGCGTCGTTGAAACAAGGGAGCAACATGGGGAGACTGTGGCATTCCCGGATTCGCTTGTCGGTACGGACTCTCACACGACCATGGTGAACGGGCTTGGAGTGTTTGGGTGGGGAGTCGGCGGAATTGAAGCCGAGGCCGTGATGCTCGGGCAGCCATACTTTATGCTGACACCGGAGGTTATCGGTGTGCGATTGACGGGAGAATTGCCCGAAGGTGCAACAGCCACGGATTTAGTTTTGACTTTGACGCAAATGCTCCGCAAGAAAGGCGTCGTAGGAAAGATAGTGGAGTACTTCGGCGAAGGAATTTCCAAATTAAGTTTGCCCGACCGTGCCACAATAGCGAACATGGCACCTGAGTACGGTGCAACCATGGGTTTCTTCCCGGTCGACAATGAGACTATAAAATACCTCAGACTAACGGGGCGCAGCCCGGAGCACACTTCTTTTGTCGAGAGCTATTGCAAGGAGCAGGGGCTCTTCTGGAACGAACAAGCACCCGAACCGATTTACAGCGATGTAGTCGATTTGGATATGAACAAGGTTGAATCGTGTCTCGCGGGCCCGAAGAGACCACAGGACAGGGTACTCCTGAAGGACGTAAAAAATTCATTCCTGGAATACCTCACGTTGTCTCCGGCCGAGCGTGGTTTCGGATTGAAGCCGGAAGATGTCTCGAAAAGTGTCCAAGTTCGCCCGAATGGATTTGCACGTGCTAAAGACGGAAGCTCATTTGAATTACATAATGGCTCGGTGGCGATTGCGGCGATTACAAGCTGCACAAACACTTCAAATCCAAGTGTAATGATTGCCGCAGGCCTCGTTGCAAAAAAAGCCGTTGAGCATGGATTGAAGTCAAAGCCATGGGTGAAGACGAGCCTTGCGCCCGGCTCACAGGTTGTTATGGATTATTTTAAAGAAGGGGGACTGATCCAAGCGCTTGAAGAGCTCCACTTTAATCTTGTCGGCTTTGGATGCACTACTTGTATTGGAAACAGTGGGCCGCTTGACGAGGAAATTTCATCAGTCATCGAAAAGGAGAACCTCGTTGTTGCGGCAGTGTTGAGCGGAAACAGGAACTTTGAGGGACGAATCAATCCTCATGTGAAAGCCAATTATCTGTCATCGCCTCCTCTTGTTGTTGCGTATGCACTAGCGGGCAGAATCGACTTTGATCCACTTACACAACCTATTGATAACGATAAAGATGGCAAACCTATTTTCTTAAAGGATATATGGCCTTCACGAGACGAGATTCAAGCAGTACTGAAGAAGTCTATAAAGCCTGAAATGTACCAGGCACGCTACTCGCATGCTTTCGGTGGAGGTGAGAGATGGAAAGGGTTAAGGGTTCCAGATGGAACTAGTTATCATTGGGATAGTAGCTCTACTTATATTCAAGAGCCGCCATTTTTCAAGGAGATCTCTCTGATTCCCGAGAGAGCCGACGATATTTTCGGTGCAAGAGTGTTGGCTTTGCTTGGTGATTCGATAACGACTGATCACATTTCTCCTGCAGGCTCGATTCCGGTAAATAGTCCTGCTGGAAAGTACCTAATAGAACATCATGTATTGCCCAAGGACTTTAACTCTTACGGGGCCCGCCGTGGAAATCACGAAGTGATGATCCGTGGTACATTCGCAAACATTCGACTCAAAAATTTGTTGACTCCGGGCACCGAGGGAGGCTGGAGCATTCACCTGCCAGATGGGGAAAAGACGTGGCTCTATGATGCAGCAGCGAAATACCAATCTGAGAAAGTTCCGCTGCTGGTAATTGCAGGCAAAGAATATGGCAGCGGCAGCTCGCGAGATTGGGCGGCAAAAGGAACCCTTCTTCTCGGCATCAAAGCTGTGATTGCAGAGAGCTACGAGAGAATTCATAGAAGCAACCTTGTTGGACTTGGGGTGCTTCCACTTCGATTCAAGGAAGGAGAGAGCGCTTCGAGCCTCGGACTCACCGGAAGGGAAGTGTATTCGATAAGCGGTATAAAGGATGGGCTGACACCGCGAAAAGAACTCGAAGTGGCTGCAATCGGAGAAAATGCTAAATCGATTAAGTTCAAAGTCATAGCTTGTCTTGACAGCCATGTCGATGTCGAGTATTACCTAAATGGAGGAATCCTGAACACCGTATTGAGGCAGATGCTGACATGAGGCTAGGAATGATTTGCAAGTTCACGATTTGGCAAGTAAATTAAAAAGCTGGGTGTCAGGCCTCTGTTGTTTTAGCGGTTCATTTTATGAAAAACGAGGCACTACAAACCGAATGTAAAGCATCGCTGAGTCCGGGGGTATGCAGCACTCATGTTCATGCGACATGCATACCGATAAACAAAAGTCAATGTGCAAGGACGCCTAAGATTTGCTCACTGAGTATGAATGACGTTGACTGACTCTAATACACATGATGGTACAGCAGAAAACGGACAAGTCCCTGGGGACAAACCTGCTGCTATAATTGACCATACGGCAAATGTAAAAGCCGCGCTTTCATCAAAGTACGAGATAGTTGAAAATCTCGGTAAGGGAGAAATGTGCACGGTCTACCGGGCGGTCGATCTTGCGCAGAACAAGGAAGTTGCTCTCGAAATACTCCCGCCTCACCTGGACGAGAATCCAGAATATGTCGACCGCTTTCACAGTGAAGCATGGGCTGCTGCCGATCTAAGCCACCCTAACATTAGCAGGATATTCGACATAGGGTTCGAAGAGGGGATTAATTATGTGGCTGTTGAATACTTAGAGGGGACAGATCTCCATACATTAATTCTATGGAAGGGAAGACTTGAAACAGAAGAAGCAGTTAAGATCATAGCGCCGGTCACGGCTGCCTTGGCATATGCTCATGATAAGGGAGTAATTCACAGAGATATCAGAAGCTCTAATATTATTGTGACGGACGCGGGGAGACCGGTTTTGACCGACTTCTGGATCGATCATGCTTTCAGAGGAACACGGGTGACCAAAGCCGAAAGAGTAATAGGGACGCTCGAGTACTTGAGTCCCGAGCAGGCGGAAGGCAAGGAGCTGGACCGAAGCAGCAATATTTATTGTCTGGGCATCGTCTTATACGAAGCGCTGACGGGTCGAGTCCCGTTCAGCGGCGGCAATCCTTTCACAACAGTCAGCAAGATAATTAACAGCCCGCCCATTCCGCCCAGGCAAATCACCTCGTCGATACCGGAGTGGATGGAGGAAATCGTCCTCAAGTGTCTCCAAAAAGATCCGAAGGACAGATTTTCGACTGCTGGAGAGTTAACGGATGCGTTATTTAGGATCAGGCGTCGTAAGACCGCCGTCGGCCCATGGTCGCATTCCCGCGGTCGCAGTATTTCTTCGCACCCCCATTTGACTCACAAGAGAGTGCAGGAGCCGTCCTTAAAGAAATCCTACGTCTCGGAATCCCATCCTGAGGCACCAACAAAGCGACGGAAGGAAGCTAAAGTTCCGCCGCCGGAAAAACAAATTGAAAAACTGGATAAAGTTAGAAGTATACGGTTACATAAGCACATTCCAACAAAAACAATTCTCAAGACCGCTGCACCGTTTCTTATTATTGCCGCAGCAATTTTTATCGTAATAAATTACTCCGGTACCTGGCTCGGGGGAATTAAGACAGAACACGCAAGTTCAGGTACAACGCAATCGACGGAGATCGGACAGGCGCACGCATCCAGCTCTCTCCCGCCGCAAGACCATCGATATGATGGTACAACGAGTAAAGAGATCGAGTCGGGCAGCCGAAAGGCCGAGACCCGGCAAGAACCACCCCCGAGCATTATCGTTAATCCTTCGAATAAATCGGCGGAGGTTGTAACGAATACGCCGAAGACTATCGCTACTGAAAATGTGGAGCCATCCATTAGGCCGTCAACACCTGATAGGGTCGATCGTGAGAGACAGGTTGTCCATATTCCGTGGATTTTGGTTGATGGTGGTGCATTTCAGATGGGCAGCAACAATTATTCTTATACAAAACCGATGCACGCAGTTAATCTGCACAATTTCTATATGAGTGCAACTGAGATAACTTTTGACGAGTATGATAAATTTTGTGAGGCAACTCATGCCAAGAAGCCGAGTGACAATGGCTGGGGAAGAGGAAAGATGCCGGTAATAAATGTGAGCTGGAACGACGCGGTTGCTTTTTGTCGCTGGCTGTCGGACCAGATGGGGAAAACTGTACGTCTTCCAACAGAGGCAGAGTATGAATATGCGGCACGTGGCGGGAGCAAGAGCAGGGGATTTCAATATAGTGGAACA
Organism: Candidatus Acidiferrales bacterium; assembly: GCA_035515795.1. Taxonomy (NCBI): domain Bacteria; kingdom Pseudomonadati; phylum Acidobacteriota; class Terriglobia; order Candidatus Acidiferrales; species Candidatus Acidiferrales bacterium. Next base: position 19,124 of record DATJAY010000034.1, read on the forward strand.
AATGACATTGACCTCGTCGCTTGGTACTCGGGAAACTCGGGCGGAAAACCGCATGAAGTAGGCACGCTGGGCCCTAACGAAATTGGGCTATATGATATGAGTGGAAACGTTTGGGAATGGTGCGAAGATTGGTACCACCAGTCGTATGATAAGGCCCCGGCCAACGGAGGAGCTTGGGCAATCCAAGACCGTTACAATCCTTACAGGGTACTTCGAGGCGGCTCGGCAAATGGTGCAAACTATTGCAGCCAAGTCTCGTTTCGCTTTTATCTTTTCCCGTACAGCAAGGATAACACCATAGGATTTCGCTGCGTCCAGGAGGCGAAATGAGCCGCGGTCGGCGCGCAGATATCGTTTAGTGATTTACTAATACTGCGCTCCTATGTTGAGCGTTATGAAGAAGGAATTGAAGTTAGCCATGGGTTCATCCTGCAAGCTTTCGATTCCATGCGACATCGGAAGTATATAATATCGTATACTTACTCCTAAGAGGCTTCCCGGATCAAGTCCAAAGTACGCTCCTAGTCCAACGTAACCGCCTGCTCCGAAGTATCCCCTGCCATGTGAGATACTCCATCCGAATGGTTGATCGTAAGGAGTTGCGAAAATAATATTCGGACCGACACCTCCGGAAATGTAGGGCCTGAAACTTCCTGTGAGGCTCTCTTTGAAAAGTCTGTACTGCAGGCCGGCCATAGCAGGAAAAACTAGCAGTGTATTGATTTTCCCGGGAACGATTTTTACCAGGTTACCGTATATGTCATATCCCTCAAGCTCTACCTCGTTTGGTGCTTTTGCTTCGGAGCCGCTGAGCGTGAACGTCCAAGAAAGGGTGCCGTTGATCGCCTGGTTGTAGAAGAAGCCCATGCCGAATCCGTTATTGCCTAGCATGATGTCGAGTCCCAGAGCATTTGTCTTTTCAGCAGTGTCGGGTGCGACGTCCTTTATCGGCATGAAGGCATATTCGGAATCAGGGTTTGCAGAGGTTTTAGTCACCTGCGCGAAAGAGATTCCTACTGTAAGAACAAAAAATCCGATCATGCATTTAAACATGTTCTTCACTCCGCAACAATATAATCCTTTTGAATTTCCTTTTCATCTTAAGATTAGACGTATCATAGTCCGCATAAATTTAATGTCAGATATGATGCGAATAGTTCCCTGGAATCGTGATGCGTAACTTCGTCCTTCTCCTTGTTAATAACTCGTTTGTTGAGTCTAGAATTGCCAATCCGAGGTGTTATAATGCTCTGTTTCTCTACAAAACTCTGTACGCGTTGAATTTCAGATATTCTGTCTCGGGCATTGATGGAAGGATCGGGTGATCAGGAGATGCCCCTGCGCGACAAAGGAGCTGAAGTGTCCGGCCGGATTTGAGAGCCGCCTCTGCAACTATTTCTTCGAATGTCTCCCTGAAAATATGATGCGAGCATGATGCGGTAAGAAGAATTCCTCCGCGCCTTAACGTGTTGAATATGCTCTCGTGCAATTGCCTGTAACCGCGCTTCGCGGATGGGATACTCTTTCTATTTTTTGTGAAGTTTGGCGGATCGCAAATCACAACATCGAATCTCTCATCTTTCACTCGTGTTAGATATTCATTCACATCTGCAGCTACTACTTTTACCTGATCTAATTTGTTCAAGCGCGCGTTCACCGACAGATTATTTATCGCGGGTTCGGATGAGTCAACGGCAATTACCTCGCTTGCGCAGGCATGTGCCATGTTGAGTGCGAATCCGCCCTCATTTGAGAAAAGGTCCAGGACCCTTGAATGGTTCGCGAATCTTCTCGAGAAGATTCTGTTAGCTCCTTGATCGAAGTAGAATCCGGTCTTTTGACCTCGCAATGGATTTACTCTGAAGATCACACCCTCTTCGTCATAATCGGCAGTCATCTCTTCACCGAGTATGATGGATTTCGACTGCGTGAGACCTTCGAGCTCTCGCGTCTGGCTTTCATTTCTTTCATAAATCGCAGCAGGTGAAAATAATTCTTTGATGGCTTCGTAAATGAAATGCTTTCGTTTTTCCATCCCGATGGAAAAAATCTGAACGCTGAAAAGGTTGTTAAATCTGTCTATGATCAGGCCGGGGAGGAAATCACTTTCGCCGTAGGTCAATCTGTAGAACGGAGAGTCGAAATATCTTTCCCTCAGAGACAATGCGGATTTAAGTCTGTCCATGAAGAAATCCTTTTCGGGTTCGACGAACTCTTTTGAGACCATTCGAACTGCGATCAGAGTCTTCGGATTATAGTAGCCGAAACCGATTGAGGAATTCTTTGAATTCCTCACTTCCACCATATCACCGCCGCCGGGGTTTCCCTCGATTTTTGAAATCTCGTTGCTGAAAACCCAGAGGTGTCCCGAAAGAATGCGGATATCTTCCTTAGGCTTAAGCCGTATGATCGGATGGCTCATTTCAGTTTGGCGAGCGAAGAAGCAATCCTGTCCATGGCTTCGATGAGTTCGCGGTCTGAATAAGCATAGGAGATTCTGATGTGATCGTCTGAGCCGAACGCGCCGCCCGGTACGAGTGCTACCTGTGCTTCTGCGAGAAAGTAATGAGCAGCGTCCATCGAGTTCTTCAAGACATTGCCATTATGTTTTTTCCCGAACAAGTTTCTTATCGAGGGAAAGAAATAAAACGCGCCTGCCGGTTTCGTGGTAGTAAGCTCTTCAATCTTTGATAATTTCTCTAACATCAGGTCGCGCCGTTTCTGAAAAGAGAGCCGCATCTTTTCGATATCGTCCTTTGTGCCGCGAAGCGCCTCCAGCGCGGCGGCCTGCGATATTGATGAAGGATTTGAAGTCATCTGGCTTTGAATTTTTGCCGCCCTCTTTATGATCTCTTCATTTGCAGCCATGAAGCCTATTCGCCAGCCCGTCATGGAGTATGCCTTCGAGACTCCGCTCGCAGTTATTACCTTGTCCCGGATCTCCGGTATCGAGCCTATTGAAAAATGTTTATGATTGTCGAAAACGATTTTTTCGTAAATCTCGTCAGAAATAATGAAGAAACCGTATTGGTCGGCGAGTGCAGCTATTCCGCGAAGTACATCTTCATTCAAAATACTTCCGGTGGGATTCGACGGCGAGTTTATTATTATTGCTTTCGTCTTTTTTGTCACGAGCGGTCTGATATCCTCTGCCGTAAAGGTAAAACCGCGTTCTTGTTTGGTTTGAAGGATGACCGGCTCGGCGTCGACTAATTTTACCATCTCGGGAAAACTTACCCAGTATGGCGCCGGAACGATCACTTCATCTCCAGGATTACAGATCGACTGGAGGGCATTGTAGATAGAATGTTTTCCTCCGTTTGAAACAAGGATGTTTGCAGCCGTCACGTCGAGTCCGTTCTCTGACCGGAATTTTTCCGCAACAGCCTCGCGAAGCTCTGGCGTCCCTTCGTTCTGCGTGTATTTGGTAAAATTATTTTGGATTGCCTTGATCGCGGCTAATTTGACATTTTCAGGCGTAGGGAAATCAGGTTCGCCTGCACTTAAGCTGATAACGTTTTTTCCCTCGGACCTAAGTTTTCTCGCAAGGGAAGTCATTGCGATGGTTTGCGATTCTTCTATTCTATCTACTTTTTTTGACGTGGATATCATTAAAACTGTTTCCTCCTTGTGAAATATTCTGCATCCCTAATTTTTGCGCCAACTCCTTTCTTACATGTGGTGGTACAAATTCACTCACGTCTCCTCCGAACTTGGCGATTTCTCTGACTATGGAACTGTTCAAGTAAGTGTATTTCTCATCGGGCATCAAGAAGATTGTGTCGATATCGGCACAGAGCTTCCTGTTGGTCAGAGCAATTTGAAACTCATATTCAAAATCCGATACTGCCCGCAGACCGCGGACTATGGCACCGGCATTTTTGGATTTGGCGTAGTCGACCAGAAGTCCGTCGAATTCTTCTACCTCTATGTTCTTTATCCCCTTGACGGCCTCCTTGACCAATTTGACTCGTTCAGGACCACTGAAGATCGGAGCCTTGGTTGAATTTACGGCAACGCAAATGATGACTTTGTCGAAAAGTCTTGCGGCACGGGCAGCGACATCAACGTGCCCGTTTGTCACCGGGTCGAAAGTCCCCGGATAAATTGCAATTTTCATCTTATCTCCGGCTTTATGAAAGAGAGAATCGTTGAGCCAAAAATCTTTTGACGGAACAAATTCGAAGCTGGCGGTACATACTCCTTCGAATGTTCAACGCAGATGATTCCTGATTTTTTTATTATGCCTTTCGTGAGAATTTCGTCAACGATCTTATGAGTCATGCTGTTGAACGCGTAAGGCGGGTCGATAAAAATAAAATCGAAATTTTCTTCGCACAGTTTGAGATATTTTTCCGTTTTCATTATGTGAATTCTGCATTTGTCCTCGATGCCGAGCGCCTTCACGTTTTTGCCTAGGACGTCCGCAACTTTTGGATTCGCTTCAACGAACAACACATGATGAGTGCCGCGACTTATCGCTTCAAATCCGACGCTTCCCGTACCGGCATATAGATCCAATGCGGTTGTCTCTTGAAAATCGAAAAGGTTGACAAGAATATCAAACAGTGTCTCTCTGAGCCTGTCTGTAGCAGGCCTGAGTCCATCTGATTTGATCGTGAGCAGTTTCCTGCTACGCAGTGTCCCGCCGGTGATTCTCATTTAACCAATCTCGCCTCTTTTTCTCATGACGCGCAGTGCGGCACGTCTTTTATTTTAATGCCGCGCCGATTACGGCTGAAAAAACATGCGGGATTGAACCTAACTTGGGGTTCATTGAGGCAAGAGGGGAAAGCATGAGGTTATGCGCCGGATTGAGCATCTCAAATCTCTCATCAACATTTTTTTGCAGCATGTCTATAAGGAATTCATCGGCCGTCTGGCCGGTGACATAAAATTTCTCGACGTATTCTTTCGAGATGGATTCCAACGTCTGTGTCAACTTAGTCACCGGATAAAACGGCTCGTTGGAATAGGGAAGATACTTGTAGGCGATCTTGCGTCCATCCTTAGAAAAGCTTCCTTCTATCTGGCGCTCCTTCACTGTAATCAAGATGAAGTTTTTTGAGCGAGGTGTCAGCTTGTTTATCGAAATCTCGCTGCAGGAATGATCCAGGTCGATAAACTGGAGATCGAGCCCGCACCTGGCCGAAAAATCCTTGAGATTGTTGAAAAGCTTGTTTTCAATTGCAGCGTAGAATATTTCTTTAAACCCGTCGGGCGAGGTATTCACAACTTCATACGCCGGCATATATTGTCCGCCGGCAAAATTGTCGTGGAACTCCAGCTCGGCTCTCAATAAGTCAACAATTTCAGTTCGCTCAAGATCGGAATCAACGTCGACTGTGTTTCTTCGGGTGAATGACGTATCTACAGCGATCGAGGCCGTGCGACTGAGAATTCCTTCTTCGTTAATTATGAGAGAGACTTTCTGCACGAGTTCATCCGCTTCTGTTGATGTGAGCGGCTGTTCTGCGACTCGAGAGAGGAAGAAACTGTTCTCCCGCTGCTCAATTTCAGCCGCGCGGAGAATTTTGTTCCCCACCTCGATGCCCAGAACAATCCGGTAGTCTTTCATTTAATTTATTCTCACGAATGATTTCATCTTCTCAAACTTTTTAGGCCCAATGCCCTTAACCTTCCGAAGTTCTTCGATGGAAGTGAACTTTGTAACTGAGTTGCGGTAATCAATGATTCTCTGAGCCAGAGATTTGCCGATTCCGGGCAGGGAAGCAAGACCGTTCAAGTCCGCCTTGTTCAAATCGAGTGAAGAGCTAATTGATGTTTTCGCCTTTGAACCTGATTTGGCTGGATATTTTAGAGTATCCTCTTCCGCCGCAATGATTGAATCAATCTTAGATGACGCGGTTTCAAAAAATTGATCCGATTGCCTGAAGTCGTAGTGTTCCGTAGCCTTATCTAATTTCAGAATTTTTGCCGTGCCACCGATAATGAGCCCGGCGGCCAGGAAAATAATTACCCCCGCTTCACTCTTCGTGAGGCCTAGTTTGAACTGGATCTTTCTGGTTACTTTTGAAAGCATCTTATTACGGCATTCCGGTAGTACATTTTAATATTGGGAACGAGCAATCAAAATTCAACTTGAACGGTGCAATATACCGACAGGAATCAGTTCGTGCCGTTCCGGGATGGAGGTTTTAGATTTACAGAATGCCCCAGCTCCTTGAGCAATTCCTTATCCTTTTGATTTAGTTTTGTCGGAGTGAAAACGTTAATGCTGACCAGCTGGTCGCCGCGGCCGTATCCGTTCAGGTGGGGGAGGCCTTTTTCTCGCATCCGTAAGATTTTTCCTGATTGGATACCCGGCTCTATCTTGAGTTTCGCCCTGCCAGTGAGCGTCGGCACTTCGATTTCGCTTCCGAGAGCTGCTTCAGGAAAACTCAAATCAAGTTCATATATGATGTCATCACCATCACGTTTGAAGTGCTGGTGAGGAGATTCCTCGATCATCACAATCAAGTCGCCGTTTGGGCCTCCTCGCTTACCGGCGTTTCCTTCTCCTCGGAGCGTCAGGTAGTTTCCTTCACTGACTCCTGCGGGAATTTTGACTTTGATTGTGGACTCGCCGTTCATTCTGCCGGAACCGCCGCAGGTGTTGCATGGATCTTTGATGACTCTGCCGCTCCCGCCGCACGTCGAGCATTGAACAATGTTTACGAACTGCCCGAACATTGTACGGGAAGCCCGCCGCAATTCACCGCTTCCTCCGCAAGTGGGACATGTCGTGGTTCCACTTCCCCCTTTTGCTCCGGTTCCACCGCAGGTCTGGCATTTTTCAAGTCTTTTGAGCTTGATTTTCTTCTCAACACCGCCCGCGATTTCTTCCATAGTGAGTTTAACGGAGATTTTCAGATCCGTACCGCGTTCTCCGCCGGCATGTGAACCTCGCGAACGGCTGCGGGTTCCGGCTCCAAAAAGGTCGTCAAATATCGAGCCGCCAAACCCGCCTCCAAAGAGGTCGTTAAAAACGCTGAAGATGTCGTTCGGGTTGGTGTTTGTCCAGTCATGAAAATCAGTACCCATTCTAACTCCTTCATGACCGAATCTATCGTATCTCGAGCGCTTGTCCTGATCGCTCAGGACTTCATAAGCCTCGGTTGCTTCCTTAAATTTTTCCTCGGCTTCTTTATTTCCTGGATTCCTATCGGGATGATATTGCATCGCGAGCTTGCGGTATGCCTTCTTCACATCATCAACAGAGGCGCTTTTCAGGACGCCTAAAATTTCGTAGTAATCTCTTTTCGTTGGCATTATGTTCTCTCAGCGGACTTAATTCTTTGGTTCCTGTTCTGTTCCATCCTGGCCCGGCGACGCAACAATAACTTTCGCATGCTTGATGATCTTTCCATTAAGGGCGTAACCGCGTTCTACTTCTTCGACAATCGTGCCCGGCTTTACATCCTCCCTCTGTACCTGCATGAGTACATCATGGTACGTTACGTCGAACTCTTTTCCGACCGACTCAATCGGCTTAAGCCCTTTGTCCTCAAGGAGCTTATAAAGCTTTTGATAAATAAGCTCTATGCCTTTCTTGAAGGATTCATTTTCCGAATTCTTCTTTCCGTTTTCCAGTGCCCGTTGAAAATCGTCGAGAACCGGAATGAGATCCTTGATTATTTTTTCATTTGAAAATTTCACGAAGTCGGTCTTATCCGCCTCAACTCTTTTTCGGAAATTATCGAACTCGGCTGCAAGCCGCAGGAGCTGGTCCTTATACGTTCCGACCAACGCTTCTGTTTCGCCGAGTTGTTTCTGGAGTTTTTCAAAATCATTTTCAATTTGTTTCTCTGTCTCGACCGTGCTAGCGTTATCTTCACCTAAGTTCTCTTTGTTTGCCATATTCTCCTTATTTTCAGTTTCTCTCTCCCGGGAGTTCTTTCCGGAAGGGTTCTTCTCTCTGTCTTTTGTTTCTGACATATTACAATTATGAGCTGAGTTTGTTTGAAATAACTTTTGCAACGAAGTCAACGAGCGGGATGAGCCGGGAGTATTGCATCCTGCGAGGTCCTACCACTCCGACGGTACCTTTTATCGCTCCGACTTCATACCGTGCCGTTATCAGACTGTAATCTTTCAGTTTTGCCTCTTCATTTTCTGAACCGACCTTCACCGTGATGGATTCCGTCTTATCGGTTTTCTCAAGTATATGGAGGATTACATTTTCGTCGCCGAGGATTTCTAATATCCCCTTCAGGTTCTCGGGCAGGTCAAATTCAGGCTGAGAAAGAATTCCTTGCGGCATTCCAATGTGGACTTTATCGGTCTCCGGTGTGGCTGAAAAGATCTTATCGCCCATGCTCGCAAGCCGGCTGATGACATTTTCACCAGCGTAATCCCCGACGCGCTCGATGATCGTGTCCCGTATTTCCGATAATTTCAATCCGCTGAGTTTTTCATTCAGGATAGAATTAATCTTTCTCAGTCTCTCATCGCTCACTTCGGTTTCAATCTCCAGTACAATCGTCCTTATCAGGCCGCTTTCGAGAGAGATCACCACCAGAATCTTGCACGAGTTTAACGGAACGAGTTCCAGTTTTGTCAAAGTTGCTTCTCCGAAATACGGAGCGGAGACAAGACTCAGTTGTTTTGAGACTTTGCCGAGGAGTTTCGATGCCTCACTCAATAGTTCGCCTGAATCTGACGACGAATTTAGTCCATCAGAAATTTTTGCGCGATCGTCATCGTCAAGCTCGTCCAGAGAAATCAGTGAGTCAAGATAGATCCTGTAACCTCTGTCTGTGGGAACTCTTCCCGCCGACGTGTGCGGATGGTTTAAGTAGCCGAGCTGCTCAAGTTGTGCCATGACGTGCCTTATCGTTGCGGGACTAAGATTTTCCGGCATCTTTTTCGCAATAAATTTCGACGCCACGGGATTAGCCGTAAGAATAAAGTCGTGAATGACTTCTCTCAAAACTTCCTTTTCTCTGTGAGTTAATTCGTTCGTTGCCATCGAAATTTACAAGAAACCATTAAATTTTATAAAATTTAATATTTTTGAGATAGCCAATCAAGGAACTGACGACAGGGCAAACGTAAAAAGCACGGGAGAAAAGAGATAGATGCGTGTTCGCTGTCTTGCATCTGCCGGGAGTTGGAATTAATATTTCATCAATGCGATCTTCTAATCCATCTTCGATCACATTAAAAGCCGGGCTGCTCCTCGTTGCAGTTTTCATTGCGGCGGGTATTTTGATCTATACACAATCTTTGGTAAGACAATTGATCGAGCGGGAAGTGAGAATCGCCCATTTGTATGCAAGCTCCCTTCAGTATTTGGCAAGTGACCAATCGCCGTCTCAAGATTACAGCTTCATTTTCGACGATGTCCTGAGTTCGATAGACTTTCCGATGATTCTTACGGACAGCAGTGATGTTCCCTTCATGCCATACGAACGCAATATTAGAAACATCCGTCTTGACACAACTATCTCTTTTGCCGAACAGCGCGCTTACCTTGAAAGACTTATGAAGAGGATGGATGCGCAGTATCCGCCGATAAAGGTCACACTCGGGAAAATTGTCCTGAGCGAAGTCCATTACGGAGAGTCAAACCTCGTTACACAACTTCGATACGTACCTTATGTTGAGTTCACGGTCGCCGGGCTTTTCATTCTGCTGGGATACGTTGCGTTCAGCTATATCAAAAGGAGTGAGCAATCAAATATCTGGGTAGGAATGGCGAGAGAGACAGCGCACCAGCTTGGCACGCCGCTTTCAAGCTTGATGGGATGGATAGAAATGATGAAGGATGATGTCGGTGGGAAGCGAAGAACCGAGATCATTTCCGATATTGAGCAGGATGTGAGCAGATTAAATAAAGTCGCCATGCGGTTTTCAAAAATCGGATCGGTGCCGGAATTGAAGGCCATCTGTGTGGGTGATGCGATCGAGAATGTTCTATCGTATTTCAGCAAGAGAATTCCTCAAACCGGGAAAAAAGTCTCATTGACTTTCACAGGAGACCGCTCCTTGTGGGCCAAATTTAACTCGGAACTTTTCGAATGGGTTCTGGAAAATCTGATTAAGAATTCTCTGGATGCCATCGAAGATAATGACGGAAAGATAAACATAAATCTCTCGAGAGAAAACGGTTTTGTCGCGATCGACGTCAATGATACGGGGAAAGGCATCGACATGAAATTCAGGCGAGACATTTTCAGACCCGGTTATTCGACTAAGAAACGAGGCTGGGGGCTTGGATTGAGTCTCGCAAAGAGGATTGTGGAGTCATACCATGATGGTGAAATTTTTTTAAAAGAGAGCAAGATCGGAAAAGGATCGACGTTCAGAATAAGATTAAGAGCGGAAGATCCAGATTACAACGCATAACTAATTCATTCGCACCGGCATCCTGAGGCGGCTTGTCGCTTGTTTGGCGTTTAAGCTCGCACTGTTGGTCATGCGAGGCTCTATCAGCATCGATTATGTAGGAACTTCTCGTTTACTCCTCCAACTTGTTAAAGACCGATGCGCTTCCACCACTGATTCTTCTTCAATTTGTTTAAGTCTCGAAGAGATAACGTTCGCCCGTCCGAGATATCCGATTAACTTTTTCGGATTTTGTCTTTCAACTACGGGCAGCCTCCCGATATTGTTCTTAAGCATTTTCGACACCGCGTCATAAACACTCTCGTCAGCGTAGGTCACCACCAATTTGGTTGCCGCTATATTAAGAACGTTTTCATCGGATTTGTTTTTATCGATTGCCTTTAAGAGGTCTCCCTGGGTGACTATCCCGATCAGTCCTTCTTGTTCATCGAGTACAGGATATGCCTTGTGGGAACTGTACTCCGGGTCATTACGTGCGATTTTGTCCGCCAGATTCCCGACAGTGTCTTTTGCGTAAACCACGGCAGGATTTCTGTCCATCACATCCCGGACCGGAGTAAGCCGCAGAACGTCGGTGTCGTATTCCTGAAACACATGCACGCCTCTTCGTGCGAGTTTCTCGGTCATGATAGAATTTTTGAGGAAGGATATCGCGATTGCCGATGCGATTACACCGACGAGCATGAGAGGCAGAATTGCATCATAGTCCCGGGTAATCTCAAAGGAAAAGACTATAAATGCAAAAGTAGAGCGAGCTGCGGCTCCGAAAACCGCGCCCATGGCAACGAGTGCGAATGCGCCAGGCGATAGGTTCGCCGTTGGAATTAGATGATTCACGACAACTGCGAATGAGCCTCCCATTGCTGCGCTTGCCATAAACATCGGGGCCAGAAGTCCGCCTGATGTTCCGGAACCCAGCGACACGAGCAAAGCGATGGATTTGAAGATCATCAGTAGAAGAAGAATCTTCAGCGCAATGTTGTTGTTCAGTATATCGGAGATAGTATCGTAGCCTACGCCGAACACGCGTGGAATGAAGAAACCGATGACCCCGAGTCCCAGCGCGCCGATCGCAGGCCACCATAGAGAATCGATCGGCAATTTCTCAAACTGGTCCTCAGTCCAATAAAGAGCTTTCGTGAAGACTATTGCTCCGATTCCACAGAGGACACCAAGCACGACAAAGTATACCGCGTTCCTGGCGATGTCAAAATCGAGTGAACCCGTGTGGAACATCGGGCCGGGTCCAAGAAGTTTAAATCTAGCGGCAGTTGCTACTGCAGTCGCTATGACAAGAGGAATGAACGACCGCGGCTTGAATTCAAACAGAAGCAGTTCCACCGCGAGGATAACCCCGGCAATTGGTGTGCTGAAGGTTGCTGCCATTCCCGCGCCCGCGCCGCAGGCCAGAAGGATTTTTCGCTCGGACGCGGTCGTTGGTATAAATTGGCCAAGGAGTGAACCAATGGCGCCGCCTGTCTGGATGATCGGGCCTTCGGCGCCGAACGGTCCGCCGGTGCCGATCGCGATTGCGGCTGAGAGCGGCTTCAGTATCGCCACCTTTCCGGAAATCTTGCTTTTATTAATTACAACCGCCTCGATAGCTTCTGGAATTCCGTGCCCCTTTATTTTCGACGTCCCATATTTCGCCATTACGCCGACAATCAGCCCTCCAATCACCGGCACTAATATTACAAGTATCCCGATGTTGTTGTATTGCGGACTGACGAATTGAAATGAATAACGGTGATAGAATGAAAGATTGGTGAACAATCCGATCAGATTGTACAGCACGAATGAGACGATGCCGGCAATCAACCCGATCAGGCCGCCAAGAAATGATAAGAAGAAGAGTCGAGATCGTGAACCGGTTGAGTTTGTATGATCTATTTCCATTTACTCCTCATAAAAAATTGATTCTGATGATTGAACAAATGATTTTTGCTTTTAGTTCTGAAAGAAAAAGATGGAGATTAGATCGTACCAGATTTTTTGAGAGCAATACTTTTAGAAGTTAGCTTTCAATGCCCCATGGAAAGAAGTGCACAGAGGAGACAAGTGATAACAAGGAAACATTTTGCCACCGATTTGATGTTAAGAATTTGCATAAGTGCAAAGGAGAAGTGACGATGATAGGAATAAAGACAGTATTATTGCTGATGTCGATAACATTATGCCTGACTCAATCCGCTTCTTCTAAGACTGTTCCCCGCAGAGTGTCTTCGACGACGCCGAAGGCGGGAATACAAATCGTCGGCGTGTCACCATACCAGCTTGTCCAGCTTTATGGTTCGGCAGGGAGCTCGATGTATCCAACCTCCGGTTTCAGCACTGTCGGCGAGAAGACCACCGTATTCCTGCGGGCGATGGATTCAACAGGCGGGACGATTCAATCGGTGAGCTGGTCGGTGGTTGATCCGAACGGCGGCCACGCGCTGATCGACAGCGCAAGCGCACCCTTTACGACTATCACTCCGGACACGACAGGAGAATATACAATCAATCTTCAATTAACGACTGCAGGAGGGAGTTCTCAATCTTCAGCTACGATCACTTCCGCAAACTATGTGGGAGTCGGCTCGGTCGGAATTTTCACGAACGACACAATGGCAACTGACAACCATTACGCCAAGTTTCCTCAGTGCGCTTACTGCCACGAATTCCTCACGCCGGCCACCGATCCCACGGCAGGAGTTCAAAAGTGGGCGCTGACCGTGCACGCAAATACGTTCAGGAACAGGATCAACGGTACTATGGGATATTTTGCCGGTCTGTGCGAGAAGTGCCATACAACCGGATACAATCCGCAGGCTGAGAATGGGAACTTCGCAAACGTTGCAAGCCAGGCAGGGTGGACTTTTCCAACTTCACTTGTTGACACGAACTTTGCACATCTTTATAACTCGTCGTCGCAACTTGCGCAACTGGCGAGCGTCGGATGTGAAAGCTGCCATGGCCCCGGCGACCAACATGCCGGTGATCCATCTAAGATTTCAGTTTCTCTTAGCGCATCGGTTTGTATGAGATGCCATGATTCACCGCCATATTACAACATAGGACGCATGTGGGTATCGAGCCCGCATGACAGCGGGATGAGTGCAATTCAAGCGGAAGAAGCCACAGTAAACAGCGGCTCCGCCACTTGTGCAAAGTGCCATAATGGATCAGGATTTTTTGACTTCGCGAGCAACAATGACCTGCAGTCTTCTTACGATCCCATGCCGCTCACATGCGCGGGATGCCACAATCCACACGATGCTTCTAATCCGTACCAGCTTAGAAAGGTAACTGCCGATAGTCTAAAGAACGGCTTTGGTATAACAGAGGGTGGTGCAGGCGTGTTGTGCATGAATTGCCATCGCTCGAGGGCGAGCGCAAATATCGCGGTCTCGAGTGGCTGGGTCGCATTCTTTGGTCCGCACGAAGGGCCGCAAACCGACATATTCTTTGGCGAAAACGGCTATCAATTTGGCGACAGCTCAATAACAGGGCTCAACACTCACACCCAGCTTACGGATGCCTGCGTGACATGCCACATGGCTTCGGATACGCTTGATCCCAAGGCTACAAATTTGTTGGGCGGCCACACCTGGAAGATGAGCGGGCCGGATAGCGTCGGGAACCAGGTCGACAATACAACAGCCTGCCAATCATGTCATGGTCCGATCACCGATTTTGATCAGATACCTGCTCCATATGACTATGCCGGCATAGCTGACGGAGGGCCGATACCTGGAGTGCAGACCGAAGTTCAGGCTCTCCTCAATAAGCTGGCATCGCTGCTGCCTGATTCGGTAATCTCAAATCCGAACAGTGCCACTGTCGGCAAAGGACTGACGCGGAGACAGCTTGGTGCGCTATACGATTACCTCTTGGTTTCAAAAGACGGAAGTTTAGGAATCCATAATGCCAAATACACATTCGCTTTGCTGACGGGTGCAATCGGCACGTTGACCGGCGTGAAACAAATTAACGAGCAGGTTCCGCACTCATATGTGCTTGAGCAGAACTACCCTAATCCTTTTAACCCCACCACGATGATTGATTTCTCAGTCCCGAGAGCAGGGATGGTAAACATATCGATCTACAATTCTGTCGGCCAGCTTGTCAAAGTTTTAACTAACGACAACTATTCTCCCGGCAAGTATCAAGTATTATGGGACGGCACAAATGGAGGAGGAAATCCAGTGGCAAGCGGCGTCTATTTCTACAGACTTGTTACTCGTGACGGGAATATGCAAGTCAAAAAAATGATCTTGCTGAAATAGTGAGACTACTGAGATCAGAGAGTCCGGTCGTGAGTAAGGACTCTCCGATTCCTAAATTCTGGGGACAACTCGGATCTCAATCCGCACAATTCAGATGCGGATTGATTTAAATGCCATTCATCAATTATATTTTTGTGCAGTCACAGTTGAACTCTATCATTTGGGTCCCAGAGAGGACTTTTGATAAAAAGCACTATTTGGCGGAAAATTGTGGACAATCATTTCAAATTTCAAAGACTTCATTAATTCCTAGGAGAAATAATGGCTGAACTGAAGAAGTATGATCTTGTTGTGCTCGGCGGGGGGCCTGGCGGATACGTGGCGGCTATTCGCGCGGGTCAACTCGGGATGAAGGTCGGATGCGTCGAGCGCGACAGGCTCGGTGGAATTTGTCTTAACTGGGGCTGTATACCATCAAAAGCACTTCTCAAGAGTGCGGAGGTGATGTCCTTGTTCAAAGAATCCAAGGAGTACGGAATCACCTACGAAAATCTCAAAGTCGATTTTAAGAAAGTCATAAAGAGGAGCCGCGATGCGGCGAATAGGTTGTCTCAGGGAGTAGAATATCTTTTCAAGAAGAACAAGATTGAGAAGATTAGTGGAACAGGAAAATTCTTGAATCCCAGAACTCTCGCTGTAGTCGATAATTATGGTAAGGAAGTGACGCAGGTCGAGGGAAAAAACATAATAATCTCAACCGGAGCAAGACCACGTGATCTGCCAGGTATTAAGATCGATAGGAAAAAAGTAGTTACAAGCACCGAAGCAATGACACTAGAGTCGATACCCAAAGACATGGTAATTATTGGGGCAGGTGCTATCGGAGCGGAGTTCGCGTACTTCTGCAACGCATTCGGTACAAAAGTCACTTTGATTGAAATGATGTCGAATATACTTCCTCTTGAAGATATGGAAGTTACTGCACAGCTTGAAAGGGAATTCAAGAAGCAAGGGATTGAAGTGTTGACGGAAACGAAAGTCGAATCCGCCGCCGCCTCTGGGAATGGTGTGTCAGTTAAGGTTGTCAATAAGAAAGGTTCACAGGAACTCAAGGCTGAAATCGCCCTTGTTGCAGTCGGCATTCAAGGGAATTCGGACAACCTCGGGTTAGAAAGTATTGGGGTGCAGGTTGAGAAATCGTGGATAAAAGCTGACAAGACGAACTACAAGACCGCAGTAAATGGTATCTATGCAATCGGTGATGTCATCGGGCCGCCGTGGCTTGCACACGTCGCCTCGGCGGAGGGAATCCGATGCGTGGAAGGAATTGCCGGAGTCGAGTCCGAGCCGTTGGATTACAACAGCATTCCCGGTTGCACGTATTGTCAGCCCCAGGTGGCAAGCATAGGAATTACGGAGGCGAAGGCAAAAGAGCTTAACTATGAAACTAAGATCGGCAGATTTCCGTTCACAGCTAATGGAAAGGCTATCGCAGCCAATGAAGCTGTCGGCTTTGTGAAATTGATTTTTGATGCGAAATACGGCGAGTTGCTTGGCGCGCATATTATCGGACATGGTGCGACCGAGCTGATTGCCGAGTTGGGTGTGGCGAAGAAACTTGAAACTACACCACTGGAGATTATCCGCACTGTCCATGCACATCCGACACTGAGCGAAGCCGTTAAGGGAGCCGCCGAAGAAGCGCTCGGACAATCAATAGATATTTGAAGTGAATTGAAAAAGACACTACTGATCAACATAGGCACCACAGAATACGCGTTCGCGTGGGATATGCAGAAGATTTTACATCGGGAAAGAATTGCTGGGAAGATTCCTGACATAATTCTTTTCACGGAGCATTATCATACATACACGATCGGCAAATCCGGAGGTGAAGATCATCTTCTCGCGACCGATGACGAATTAGTTCAAGGAAATGTCAGCGTTCTCAAGACAGACCGTGGTGGAGATATTACGTACCATGGCCCGGGTCAAATCGTATGTTATCCGATAATCGATTTGAACAATTATTATCATGATGTCCATCGCTATCTCCGTGACCTTGAAGAAGTTGTGATAAGAACGTTGGCGGATTTTGGAATTGATGCGCACCGGGAGCCCGAATATACCGGAGTTTGGGTCGGGAGCGAAAAGGTCTGTGCCATCGGAGTTAAAGTCAGTCGGTGGGTTACGATGCATGGCTTTGCGTTTAATGTCAACACTGATCTCTCTTATTTTGGCAGAATTATTCCATGCGGCATTTTCCACAAAGGCGTTTCCTCGCTTGGGCAATTCCTTGGAAGAACAGTCGACATCACCAAAGTAAGGGAAGTGATCGCCAAAATGTTTACAGATGTATTTCAAACAGAAATCGAATCCGTAAACTGCGATCAATTTTTTGAGAAGTACCACATAGAGATGGAGAAAGAACATGCCTCCGCTTGAAAGAAAGATGAAGTCACCGGTTGGACAGATTGAAAAGGCAAACGGGAATGAAATCCTCACCGCTGAGTTCGGAAGGGGAACGGTAACCATGGACCGGCTCATTGACGCCTACAGGCTGATGCTGTTGGCCCGCCGTCTCGACGAGAAAGAGCTGGCACTTTTGAAACAGGGCAAGGCATTCTTTCACATAAGCAGTTCGGGCCACGAAGCAATACAAATTGCCTGTGCCATGTCGTTGAAGTCGGGATATGATTGGGCGTATCCATATTACCGGGGACTGGCATTCGCGCTTGGGATCGGCCACACTCCGGAAGAAATCATGCTTATGCAGCTCCACAGAGCGGAAGATGTTATGACCGGCGGCCGCCAGATGCCGGGACATTACGGCAAACCGTCGTTAAACATTCCCACTCAATCGAGTCCGACGGGCACTCAGTTCTTGCAGGCTGTCGGCACCGCGCTAGGATGCGTGAGAAGAGGTAAAGATCAGGTTGTATATGTTTCTTCCGGAGAAGGTGCTACGAGCGAAGGAGAATTTGCGGAAGCGCTCAACTGGTCGGCGAGAGAAAAACTTCCGGTACTTTTTTGTATTGAAGACAACCATTATGCGATCAGTGTGCCGGAATGGCAGCAGACTGTCGGAGGCTCGGTTTATGAGGTCGTAAGAGGTTATGCGAATCTCGAGCGCATGAAAATAGACGGTACTGACTTCGTCGAGAGTTATGAGGCTGCCCAAAGAGCTATTGCCCGCGCGCGTCGGGGCGAAGGGCCAACCGTTATCGTGGCGGATGTTGTCAGACTCCGCTCTCACTCTTCTTCCGACGACGACAGAAAATACAGGCCGAAGGAAGAAATAGAGAAAGACCATGCAAGAGACCCTGTGCTGATTATGGAAGCACATCTGGTCGAGAACAAGATCCTTACCCAGTCAGAGGTCGAATCGATTCACAACGAGATTAAGAAGCGTGTAGATGATGCGGCCGACTGGGCAGAATCGCGTCCGGTTCCTGATGCATCTTCCGCAGTCCTGAACGTATATGCTCCCGCGGAAACGTATTCTTCATTTGAATACGAGAAAACCACTCCATCAGGTAAACCTATTGTCATGGTGGATGCTATTAACCATGGCCTTCATGAAGAAATGGCAAAGGATCCAAAAATGCTGATCTGGGGCGAGGATGTGGAAGACGGAAAGGGAGGGGTATTCACCGCAACGAAAGGACTCTCGACAAAATTTGGAAGGGAGAGAGTCTTCAATTCGCAGCTGGCGGAAGCGAGCATAATTGGCGCTGCATTCGGTGCTTCCGTGCGGGGGTTCAAACCGGTAGTTGAGATTCAATTCGCGGATTATATTTTTCCCGCGATGATGCAGATCAAGAACGAAGTTGCCATGATGCGGTACCGTTCCAATAATACCTGGGGATGTCCGATGGTGATACGGGTGCCGGTCGGAGGTTATATACGCGGTGGACATTATCACAGTCAAAACATAGAAAGCATATTTGCACACTGCCCTGGAATTTACATTGCTTTCCCATCGACTGCGGCGGATGCTAAAGGTTTGTTGAAGTCCGCGATCAGGATGGAAGATCCGGTTTTGTTTCTCGAACACAAGGCTCTCTATCGTCAAAGTTATGCCATGTCGCCGGAACCGGATGAGGAGTACCTTCTCCCGTTCGGCAAAGCGTCCGTTCGGCGTGAAGGAAAAGACGCAACCATCATTACTTACGGTGCCACCGTCTACTTTGCCTTAAATGCTGCAAAAAAAATGTCGGATAGTGGAATCGAGATCGAAGTCGTAGATCTTCGCACCATAGTGCCGCTCGACAAGCAGGCAATTATACAGAGCGTCAAGAAGACGAACAGAGTCTTGGTGTTGAGCGAAGATACCCGCACCAATGGATTTGCCGCCGAACTCTGCAGCATTATTGCGGAGGAAGCGTTTGAGTTCCTGGATGCTCCGGTAAGGAGAATCACCGGTCAAGATGTTCCTGTTCCTTATAGCCCTGCTCTCGAGGCAGCTGTACTTCCGAGCGAGGCTCAGGTGCTGAAAACTCTTGAAGAATTAATTGCCTATTAGACAGGAGGACTAAACATGCAAGTTGAAGTCTTGATGCCGAAGATGGGTGAGAGCATCACCGAGGGGAAAATTGTGAAATGGCATAAGAATGCCGGCGAGAAAATCGAGAGGGATGAAATTTTGCTGGAGATAAGTACAGATAAGGTCGACACCGAAATTCCCGCTGTTGCCTCGGGTATGATTTCGAAAATTGTGGTGCGCGAGCAAGAAATTGCACAGGTCGGTACGGTTATAGCATATATAGAAACGGAAATTGAAAGGATGGCCGCCGGGGAAGATGACGGCCATTTGCTTCACGATGCAGTGACGGGAGGGGCTGAATACTCGACCGAGCCAGCAGGCTCAAAGTCTGAGGTCTCGGGACTTAAACACAACGGACGTAATGGAGATAGATTCTATTCGCCGCTGGTGAAAAATATTGCGAAGACTGAGGGAATTTCGACAGATGAGTTGATGAAAATTGGCGGAAGCGGCGCGGGAGGACGCGTCACGAAAGAAGATTTGAGAATCTACATTGAAAATAAGAGCAGGAAGTCGGACGGCGGGACTCGGAGATCAGAAATCGCAAACATGAGTTTCGATGCAAAGCGGGAGACAACATTTCCGATAGACAACATGCGTCAGCTCATCATGGAACACATGATCAAGAGCCGTGACGCTTCGGTTCATGTTGCCGCAATCACGGAAGTCGATATGACGATCATATCTAATTTCATTTCGAAACGAGGAGAGGAGTTCGAGAAACAGGAGGGATTCAAACTGACTTTCATGCCATTTATTGCCCACGCTTGTGTGAGAGCCTTGAAGGATTTCCCGTTGGTGAACAGCAGCATAGAGGGATCGAATGTTGTTCAACATAATTATGTGAATCTCGGCGTTGCAGTTGCCATTGAAACAAAGGGGCTACTCGTCCCGGTCATAAAAGCCGCTGATGAAAAAAGTGTGCTCGGGCTGGCGAGGGCGATTCGTGATCTCGCCTCTCGCGCCAGGAACAAAAGACTCACAGGCGAGGACACCATAGGTTCAACATTCTCAATCACTAACTATGGCGTATTTGGGAACCTGATGGGCACCCCGATCATTAATCAACCGAACATCGCTATACTCGGCGTCGGCGCCGTTAAGAAGAGACCAGTTGTCATAAACGATGCGATCGCAATTCGCCAGATGGGATTCCTGACTCTTTCATTCGATCACAGGTTGGTCGATGGAGCGCTGGGCGGGCAGTTTCTGGAGAAGATTGTACAATATTTGGAGAATTTTGACACGAAACAAGTATTTTGAAATTTGTGAATCATGAAATTTAGATGTTGAATCATGGTCGATATTGACGAGAAGATTTTGATCGAAGATAAGCCGAAGCCACGAAGGCCTGAATGGATTCGGGCAAAACTCCCTTACGGCGAGAACTACGCGAAGTTATTGCACTTGATGAGGGGGAAGGGTCTTCATACGGTTTGTGAAGAAGCACGCTGTCCGAATCTCGGAGAGTGCTGGGGGCGCGGTACAGCTACTTTCATGATACTCGGCGATATCTGCACTCGAAGCTGCGGCTTCTGTGCAGTCAAGACCGGTAGACCGACAGAACTTGACACCGATGAGCCGCACCGCGTCGCTGAAGCGGTCGTATCTATGAAGTTACGGCATGTCGTGATTACATCTGTAAACCGAGATGAGCTTCGTGACGGCGGGGCATCCGTGTTTGCGGAGACAATAAGACAAATCAGAATTAAAGAGCCGAGATGCAGAATCGAAATTCTAATTCCGGATTTTAAGGGAGAGAAGCTCGCACTTGACATCGTGGTCGACGCGGCACCCGATGTCTTGAACCACAATGTGGAAACCGTGCCGCGGCTTTACAGCACCGTCAGGCCGCAAGCGAAGTATGAGCGATCATTGGAAGTTTTGAAATATTTTAAGGAGCATAGACTGACGACGAAAAGCGGAATGATGGTCGGGATAGGTGAAAAACCGCCTGAGGTCATCAATCTGATGAGAGATTTGAGGCAGTCTGAGGTCGATATACTTACCATCGGACAATACTTGCAGCCAACCAAAGAGCATCTTCCGATCGACCGTTATGTTACTCCGGACGAATTCGAAATGTATAAACAGACCGGTCTTGAAATGGGATTCAAGTACGTCGAATCGGGGCCGTTGGTCCGCAGTTCGTATCACGCGGATGAGCAGATTATTTTTTAATTGTTACATGGAGAAAGATAGATGAGCGATTACGCTGTAGAGACAAATAAATTGAGAGGATCGAAACAAATTTCAAAAGAGGAATATCTAAGCTTAGGAAGAAATAAATTGATTGAAATGTTCCAAACCATGGTTTTGATAAGACGCTTTGAAGAAGCGGCGGCCAAAATGTACAGCATGCAGAAGATCGGAGGCTTTCTTCATCTTTACATAGGGCAGGAAGCCGTTGCGGTGGGGACGCTTGCTGCTATCAGAGAAGATGATTACATCATAACGGCGTATCGCGACCACGGTCACGCGCTTGCCCGCGGCACCGACCCAAAATTGTTGATGGCAGAATTGTTCGGTAAATACACCGGTACCAGCAAAGGCAAAGGTGGTTCGATGCATTTTTTTGATGCGTCGAGAAACATGCTTGGTGGACACGCAATTGTTGCAGGACAAGTTCCGCTTGGAACGGGAATTGGTTTCAAAATCAAGTACAGGAAGGAAGATCGTGTTTGTTTGACATACATGGGAGATGCCGCGATGAATCAAGGGGCGTTCCACGAATCGCTTAATCTTGCCTCACTCTGGAAACTCCCCGTGGTCTACATCGTGGAAAATAATATGTATGGAATGGGCACTGCAGTCGAGCGCGCCTCGGCAGTGACGGAATTATATAAACGCGGGTGTTCCTACGGCATAGAGGGAATGGTCGCCGATGGAATGAATGTGTTCGCAGTTTATGATGCCGCCAAGGAAGCCGTGAAGAAGGCACGTGAACTTAGCCTCCCGACTCTCCTGGAGGTGAGGACATATCGTTATCGCGGGCATTCGATGTCGGACCCGGATTCTATTTACCGGACAAAACAAGAAGTCGAAGAGGAGAAGCAGCGAGATCCGATTGAACAGATGAAAAAGTTTTTGCTCGATGAGAGAGTTGCTACGCAGAAAGAGATTGACGATGCAGATGCCAATGCGAAAAAGGTCGTCTCTGGAGCCGTTGAGTTTGCGGAAAAGAGTCCAGACCCACCGCTTGAATCGATGTACGATGACATCTACTCCTGAAAGTTAGAAATCAAACGAAAAATATTGTTGACTGAATATTAAAAACTGATAACTGGAAACTTACGAAATGCCGGAAATAACATTTAGAGAGGCAATAAATCAAGCAATATCTGAAGAGATGGAACGTGATGATTCCGTCTTCGTTGTGGGCGAGGAGGTAGCGCAATATCAGGGTGCTTATAAAGTCACCCAAGGATTGCTGCAAAGATTCGGCCCCCAACGAGTACTCGATGCGCCTATATCGGAATCAGGTTTTACGGGGCTCGGTGTCGGCGCAGCTATGGTTGGATTGAGACCGATCGTTGAGGTCATGACATTCAATTTCTCTCTGGTCGCATTCGACCAGATCATAAACAATGCCGCGAAGATGCGACATATGTCGGGTGGGCAGTTGAAAGTGCCGTTGGTTATTCGTGGGCCTAATGGACCAGCGCACCAGCTTGCTGCGACACACTCGCAGGCACTCGAGAGTATGTATGCGCATGTCCCAGGGTTGAAAGTGGTTCTACCCGGAACGCCGAAAGATGCAAAGGGACTTCTCAAGTCGGCGATCAGAGATGATAATCCAGTCATCTTCATGGAAAGCGAAGTGATGTACGGCATGAAGGGCGAGGTACCTGAAGGCGAATACACTGTTCCGCTCGGCAAGACTGATCTGAAACGAGAGGGCAAAGATATTACAATCGTAGCTTACGGCAAGATGCTCGGAGCTGCTTTGAATGCGGCAGAGAGTCTTTCGAAGGACGGCATCGAAGCCGAGATTTTGGATCCGATGACAGTACGTCCGCTTGATGACCAGCCGCTCATAGACAGCGTAAAAAAGACGAATCGTTGTGTTGTGGTCACGGAATCGTGGCCGTTCGCAAGTGTCGGGAGCGAGATTTCGTTCAGGATTTCGTCGAAGGCTTTTGATTATCTTGATGCACCGGTTGAGCTGGTTTCTTCTGAAGATGTGCCGATGCCGTATTCAAAAGTTCTGGAGCATGAAGTTCTGCCGACTCCTCAAAAAGTTATTGATGCCGCTATGCGGGCACTTTACAAAAAGTGAGGTTTAACTAATGGCCGTTAGAATTCAGATGCCCAAACTCAGCGATACGATGGACACGGGCAGAATCGTAAGGTGGTTGAAGAAGGAAGGTGAAAAGGTCGTGCCTGGTGATGTCATCGCCGAGGTCGAAACCGATAAAGCAAATATGGATATGGAAGCTTACGACGAAGGGACTCTCCTGAAAATCGTGGCAAAGGAAGGGGACCGGGTACCAATAGGAGGATTGATTGCCATTCTTGGAAATGCGGGAGAGGACATTTCTGCCTCGGTTCGTGAAACCGGAAGCGTTCCTGACGCCCAGGAATCAGAAAGGCATGAAGCTCAGTCATCTCCTGAAAAGATAACTCCTCTCGCGCAAGTTACCGCACCTTCGCTCTCCAAGACGGAATCTTCAAAAGGCAACGGCCGGTTGAAAGCTTCGCCGCTCGCAAAGAGACTTGCACGTGAGCGCGGGATTGATATCGGAGACGTGAAGGGAAGTGGTACGGGCGGAAGGATTGTCAAGCGTGACGTGGAAGCATCGATGACGTCCAAGCGTCGTGCGGTTGTTTCTTCGGGAGAATTCAAGGATGAGTCGCTATCCATGATGCGCGAGGCCATTGCCAGACGATTGAGCCAGAGCAATATCGAGGCGCCACACTTTTTCCTGACAGTTGAAGTTAAAATGGAGAACGCGATAGCCTTTCGAGAATCTCTGAATAGCTTCAATGAAGAGAGCAAAATCAGCTTCAATGACATTATCGTTAAAGCATGTGCCGCCGCACTTCAGGAACATCCTGAAGTCAATGCGACTTTCATGAAAGACAAAATTAGAATGTTCGGAGACGTCCATATCGGCGTAGCCGTTGCTATTGACGATGGGCTTATTACACCTGTCATACGCGACGTCGATAAGAAAGGGCTCCGGGATATTTCAATTGAGACAAAAGGTCTTGCCGCGAAAGCCAGAGAAAGAAAACTGAAACCGGAAGAATATTCCGGCAGCACTTTCACGGTCAGCAACCTCGGTATGTTCGGAGTCGACGAATTTACCGCGATCATAAACCCTCCGGAGGCTGCAATACTCGCGGTCGGTGCCATCGTCGAAAAACCCGTCGTTGAAGATGGACAGATAAGGATCGGAAAGCGGATGAGGATGACGCTGTCATCCGACCACCGCGTTGTCGACGGCGCACTTGCTGCCCAGTTCATGCAGACGCTGAAGAAAATTTTGGAGAGCCCTGCGGCGCTCGCTTTGTAGAAATAGTTTTTGAAGCTGAATCCAGCCCGGCATTCTGCAAGTATTGGAGGGGATATTTACTGTTGTGAATTGTCAGGGCTTTGTTCTTTTGCAGTCCTTAGTTAAATTTTTTCTACTCACATCGCTTCATGGGCCCTTAGCTCAGTTGG
Organism: Candidatus Acidiferrales bacterium; assembly: GCA_035515795.1. Classification (NCBI taxonomy): domain Bacteria; kingdom Pseudomonadati; phylum Acidobacteriota; class Terriglobia; order Candidatus Acidiferrales; species Candidatus Acidiferrales bacterium. The sequence continues at coordinate 43,896 of DATJAY010000034.1, forward strand.
TTAGAGCAGCTGACTCATAATCAGCGGGTCGGGGGTTCAAATCCCTCAGGGCCCACAAAAATAAATCAGTTTCAACTCCTTCAAATAGCTCTGTCCGTTTCCGTTCAAGTTCAAACTGAACGCTTTAATGTACGATCAAGATTACTGAACCGTACCACTGCGTCTGGAGATTGCCGAAAGAATACCTTCCGTGGAAGGTTCAGCTTCACCATCTCCACGACCTACAACATAATACCGCCGCCGCCTTTTGACGTTTGCAATTTTCAGGTCACTCAACTAAAATAACCATGGAGAAAACCTTGCGAAGTATGCTGAGCAATTTTCTAACCCCTACCATTCCACAATTAAGTGGAGACCGACAGCACGGCTCGCAAACGGCAGAGGTTGTTTGTTTCAGGGAGGAATCATGCGAAGAATTCTGAAAGATTTAGTAGCCGTGTTGCTTCTCACGACTATGGCAGTAGCGGCAATCACTTGGTGGACTTCAGCGACAGGAACAAATCGGGTTGACCGAAATTTGAAGGCGGTTGTGACCCTGATCGTGTATGGTGCTGATGGAGGTATCAAATGTCAGGGGAGTGGGTTCTTTGTCAACTCAAAGGGATTACTGGCAACAAACGCTCATGTTGTAAATGACGCCGCGAAAGTAGTCGCTAAACTTCCTTCAGGAGCGTTCTATAACATGAAAGAAATCATGCACGTTGATCGAACCAATGACTTGGCCTTACTTCAATTTGAAGCAAAAGAAACACCTTTTGTGACCGGATTCGGCAACTCAGATGAGATCAAGATAGGAGAAAAGGTTTATGCGATAGGAACACCTGACGGACAGGAAGCTACGCTTTCCGAAGGGAATGTAAGTAATCCGACCAGAGACTTCAACGGGATAAGACGCATTCAATTCACAGCTCCAATTTCTCCTGGTAGCAGCGGAGGCGGGCTTTTCAACGAGAAGGGTTATATCATAGGAATCACTTCCAGCACGTTGAACATTCAGTCAGGCGAGCAAGCAGGTTTGGATCAAAATCTGAACTATGCTGTGCCAGTAAATGATCTGAAAGCGATGATTGCTGACACAAGCAAACACTTAGGGGGTAATGCTACTTATTACTACACGCAAGGTGTCTCTGCAGATTATCTGAGAGACTGGAATAGGGCCACGGAATATTACTCAAAAGCCATAATGTTGGATAGTACATATGCGGCCGCATACATCAATTTGGGCAGTGATTGCTTTTCGACTGGCAACTACGAGCTTGAAGTCAAGAGTTATCTCAAAGCTACCAAAGTCGATCCATCAAACCCTAATGCTTACTTTTTGCTTGCCACCGCCTATGAGGATGTTGCGCAATATGACAAGGCTATCAAGGCGTTCAGGACGGCGCTGAAACTGGACCCTAACGACAAAGACTTTATTTACGAACTTGCGCTCCTCTATTTAGCCAGAGGAGATAAGGAAAAAGCGCAGGAACTAATCAACAACCTCTGTCGTTTAGACCAAGGTTTTGGAACAGTTTTTATGTCCATATTGAACCGTGAAAAATAACCTGTGTACATCATGGTACACTTTTCTGACATTGCCTTGAATGCATACGTCACTTTTTGATCTAAGTCTGTTCCGCCAATGGTACCGAAGTTCCACGCGGGCTTCCGAAAATACCATGCTACCAAAATCGGCACGCGGTTCGACCTATCGTACGTTTCGTACACATCCGTGTGTAAAATCCTCCACGTGCATGCAAGGGATCACTTCATACCTTCCTGCATCCAGTCTACATGCTTCATAAGTCCTAGGGATACAATGGGTTGGCAATGCAGCTGGGATGCGCGAGTTTTCCTTAGGAGGTATGATTTTTGATAGTATGTACTTGCTCTAATCGTGTAGAGTTTGTTACATTCAGCTGGTTGAAATGTATGCTAGAAGCGATATAAAGCTGACGGGTGATAAGCCCGGCCAGGTTGTGAGATACAGAACGGAGTTAAAGAAACGGCCCCCGTGTGCGTGGAGTGTGTCAACGAAGGGAAGTGTGGGCATATTGATGGTGAACAAAGACATCAGCAGTACTCAGGCTGATAACAGCATTGCTGAACGCCTCAGCAAGTGCGGATGCATACTTTAGGAGGCAAGCGTGGGAACACAACAACTTCTGCTTACTGTCTTGGGAGTCATTGTCGTAGGGATTGCCGTTGCGATCGCTATTGTTCTGTTTAGCGGCAATGCACAAAGTTCGAACCGAGATGCTGTCACCCAAGATCTGGTGAGTATCGCAGCCGTCGCCCAGGAGTACTACAGGAAGCCGGCGATCTTCGCCGGAGGGGGAAACAGCTTCAACGGCTTCAATCTCTCGCCGACCGATACGGGGAATGAAAATGGAAGTTATTCAGTTGACGTGGCCCCGTCTTCGAGTCCTGTCTACAAACCCGGTAGCACGACTCCGATTCCGAATCCCACGCAGACGATCTATCTAATCGGATGTGGGAAAGAGATCGGAGATGACGAGATGGATCCGGTAAAAGTGTGTCTAAAAGTAACACTAGACTCGCTGGTGTCATTTCCTATCAATTGAGACTTAACATACATTCGTGAAGCTGGCGAGGCTCATTCGTTGGCCTGCCCTCAGTTGATTCATCAATGACAACTTACTAATCCGGTCGATCCATGGTATACAATCAGCCATGCGGAAACATAATCTGTACCATCTTGCTCAAATTTGTTTCTGATGATCATTTTTTGTAAATACATCATGGTGTAAATCAGCAAATGATGTGCAAAGAGTCTTACACATTCCGTGCTTTGTTCCAGACACTTGGGAGCCTGTGCACAAGGCTTGCTGACGAGGTAGGGAATTCTGTTTGCGGGTGAAAAGATGAAAATAGCATTTGCATTTTTCCTTTTGAACGTTTGGCTAGGTTCATGTCTTGCACAGGTAGAGCCTAATCCTTCTAATATTCAACGCTACGTAATTTATGCCGTCGACAAATTGCCTGAGCAAAAGGGCAATCCCCCAAAAATCTGGGCATAGAACGAAGGCGCCGTCGGCGATCCACATAATTATCTGCTTCTGGATACGCAGACCGGAAGGACATGGCTTCTTGTCCGAACTTCAGACTTTGCGGAACGTGCTGATAGCTCTATGAATGAGTGGAACAGCTATTCATGGAGGCCCCTTTTCTTTCAAACGGGCGTGCAATCTATACGCGCCCCACAGGGTAGTTTATCCAGAGAACCGGAAAAGTAACTTTCAGGTAAAGGGAAAACAAACCAGATGGAAGTCATGAAAGTATTCTTTTCCAGCAGGCGTTTTTTCGGGATGATTGCCTACCGCGTGAATGTCATGTCTCTAAAATCAACGGAATCGCGTCAAACAAGCCCGTAGTAAGGCAATCCTTTGTTGGGTCAACTTCTTTACTGGCTAAATGTAAGATGCCTTAGAAATTCCTCGTATATTTCGAGAATCTTCTCCTTGCTAAGTTCTGCTTCCGCAGTTGAGGTTGCAGCCGTTCCGGGGCCTGACTTACGGTTAATCGTTAGACAATAAGCGACGGTCAAGTTGCTTGCGACTATCTTTGTCGTATCGCTTTCCATGATACTTAACTCCTTATTTGTGCCATGATACCTGACAACATACGAATGCGCGATTAATTTACGCCTTTGTGAAACTCGAAGGTGCCATGATAGAAGAGAACTTTTCCGGAAGAGTCGCAGTAGAATTCAGGTCGGCAGAATCTGAGTTTCGCTTCGGCGGCATTTCTGTCTCATTCCTCAGCGTCCACAAGACAGTTCGGATGGGTTCCAATACTTACTTTGCGGAGATCAGATCGTAGTTTGTCTTCTGACTCATGGGAATGGTCATTGCATTTTCTCCTGCAGTTGCCATGACTAGTTCTTGATCCGATGTTCCGCTGATTTTCATAGCCTTTCCGGCCGAATAATCGAACAGGGCAGTCCCGTTGATGGTTCCGCTTCCGTCAATCGCCAAATTCATTCCGTTGATCGTCGCAGATCCCTTCAACTTAACCTTCCCGGCGAATGCTATCTTGACACATGAAATCCCGTCAAGATTTTCTTTTCCAACTAATTTGTAATCCGTATTTGTGGTTACTGCAATTTTCCCCTGGGAGCCTGGAGTGCCGGCCGTGTCCGTCCTTGTCTGGTTCCACGTTGCGCCCTCGCCAACACTCGTGGAAGGCAATTTCAAAAAGAAACTCCCGAAATCTTTTGCCTGTCCTGCAGGTGAATTTGCAAAGGCAGTATCGATCCATCTCGTCGAGATTTCTTCGCCGTTGGGTTTGATCCTTGTCTCCTTAATTTTCCCCAGAGCCGGAGATGGAACATGATTAGTATCTCCGTTCGGCATTATCGCAATGTTCTCGCCCGAGTCGATGACAGTGGAAAATATCAGCTCGTCGCCCGATATTACGCTGCTGATTGTAAGAGATTGATCCGAAACTACATTGACATGCTGCTCTTGACCCATCATCGTTTCGACGGTCTCCAGAGTAGTATGAGCTTTATAATGAATTGCAGAAGAAGCTTTATACTCCAACTTATATTGTGCCATTCCGACACCTGCCATTGCAAGGGCACAGACAAGAGTAACTCCGAACGATTTCATTTTTTCTCCAATATTAATTATTGTTTTCCGAATTTCCTGGTTCTGGATCTTTCCGTGTCGCCTCGAGAATCAATTCGGCGACATCCTTTACGGCAACGTCCGCGGCTTCTTTAGCTTTAACGCCGTCGGTCATCATCGTCATACAGAACGGACAGGCAGATGCAATCACATCAGGATTGGTTGACAGAGCTTCTTCAGTTCTCTCAATGTTCACGCGTTTGCCCGCTTTCTCTTCCATCCACATTCTGGCGCCGCCTGCTCCGCAGCAAAAACCTTTGTCCTTCGAACGTTTCATCTCAACCATCTCAACGCCGTTTATCGCAGCAATGGCTTTCCGCGGCGAGTCGTAGATCCCATTATATCTGCCAATATAGCACGAATCATGATAAGTAACTCGCTTTTTCTGTTGTTCGTTTTGAACCGAAAGTTTTCCGGAGCTTATCAGCTCCTCAATCAACTGCGTGTGATGAATGACCTCATAATTCCCGCCGAAGTTCTTGTATTCGTTCTTGAGCGTGTTGAAACAGTGCGGGCAGGCAGTGACGATTTTTTTTACGTGGTATTTTTCAAACGTGCTGATGTTTTCTCTGATGAGCATTTGAGCTAAATATTCGTTTCCACTTCGTCTCGCAGGATCGCCCGAACATTTTTCTTCGTTTCCAAGTATCGCGAATCTTATTCCAGCCATTTTCATCAACTGGGAAAAAGCGCGCGCGACTTTCTGATACCGGGCATCGTAACTTCCTGCGCAACCGACCCAATACAGAATGTCGAAGTTGCCGTCCGTATCGGCAGCGATCGGAATATCGTGTCCTTCGGTCCATTTTGCCCGGTCTCTCCAGTTAAATGCCCACACGGTGAAGTTGTTTTCCAGATTTTTATATGCGGTGGCAAGCTCTGTAGGAAATCTTGACTCATTGAGGACGAGATACCGGCGCATATCAACGATAGAGCCGACATGTTCAATCATAACGGGGCACTCTTCCATGCATGCCTGACAGGTCGTGCATGCCCACAGCTCGTCCTCGGTGATATAAGTGTCCACGAGGTGTTTTTTGTCGGCATCTTTGTGTGCCACGATATCCGGTGCCTTTTCCATCGTGCGTCGGCGAATATCGGTAATTATTTTTCGCGGAGAAAGAGGTTTGCCGGTGATATTCGCCGGACAAACCGAGTCGCATCTGCCGCACTCGGTGCACGTGAATCCATCAAGGAGTTGTTTCCATGAAAGGTCTTCGATATCTCCGGCGCCGAACCGCGTAATGTTCTCATCTTCCAGATTTATTGGTGTCAGAGCACCTCGCGGTTTTTGAGTCGCAAAATAAACGTTGAAGAACGATGAGCCGATATGGAGGTGCTTCGAATATGGGAGATAATTCAGGAATCCGAGTACTATTAATATGTGTATCCACCAGAAAACCTGAAAGAGATTTGAAAGGGACGGGGGCGATGACGAGACAAATAGAGATGCCAATGCGGACGAGAAAAATCTCGCTCCGGAGTTTAAAGTGTCGACTCCTGCTGATTTTTCAAGCGCGATGTGCAGACTGTTCTGCAGAAACATCGAGACCATGATGAGCAAGATCAGACTTAGGATGAGATTCGCGTCCAGCTTTGAATGAGTTTTGAACTCAAGGCGTTTTACGTTCGCGATGTTTCGACGATAGAAAGCAAAGAGTACAGATATAATCACCAGGAGTCCAAAGCAATCCTGAAGAAAAACAAGCGGAGAATAGAGCGGACCAAGAAACGTCAGCGATAAACCCTCTGCGAAGCCCTGCAGAATACCTTCCAGTATGGCGGTGAGAAGAATCATGAATCCCCAGAATATGAAGAAGTGCATCAATCCCGCGACCGGTTCTCTCAAAAGTTTTTTCTGACCGAATGCAATCGACAGGACATTTATGAGTCGTGTCCCGACCTTGCCTGAACGATCTTCCTTTTTTCCGACTTTCAGATAAGAAATCAGTCGTTGGACATTCCTCGCAAAGAACAAAATGGCCAAAATGAAAACTATTGTGAAAACGGTTGTTTTTATCATGTATTCTTTGCCTTCTAAATTTTTTTGAAGCAGAAACTCGTCTTGTAGTCGACCTGACTTTTCAAATATATCCTGGCCGCTGCTAATAATCAATTGCTTCGTCGCCTCAATCATTTAATTGAAATTTTATACACCTCAAGTTATATTTTGTTCTAATGAAACCTGTACCGGCATGGGAAAAATAATCACGATTGCGAATCAGAAGGGCGGAGTTGGGAAGACTACCACAACCGTCAATGTCGCGGCCTGTCTTGCTGCCCTGGAGCACAAAACTCTTCTGATCGATATCGATCCGCAATCGAATGCAACAAGCGCGCTTGGGTTTGACAAAAGTCAGCCTCATGTGAGCACTTATGACGTTATCCTGGGATCATCCCCGGCAGATGCATCCATCCGGGATACCACGCTCTCCTTCCTAAAACTGATGCCGTCCGACATAAATCTTGTCGGAGCCGAGGTGGAATTGGTGGAGATGGAAATGAGAGAGTCTCTTCTAAAAAATGCGATCATACCGATTAAGGATAACTTCGAATATGTTTTGATTGACTGCCCGCCTTCGCTGGGTTTGTTGACGGTAAATGCTCTCGTGGCAGCTGACAGCGTTCTGGTCCCCGTTCAGACCGAGTACTTTGCCCTGGAAGGACTTGGACAGCTTCTTAACACGATCTCGATGGTGAAACGTAATTTAAATTCCGGTTTGGAGCTTGAGGGAGTTCTCCTGACGATGTTTGATTCGAGGCTGAAACTCTCTAATCAGGTGGTCGATGAGGTCAGACGATATTTTGATCAGCGAGTTTTCAGAACCGTGATCGGAAGGAATGTTCGTCTCAGCGAAGCACAGAGTTTTGGCAAGCCTATCATACTTTACGATGCGGCTTCTCTTGGAGCGAAACATTACATGGAATTAGCAAAGGAATTCTTGGATCGGAACAAGGCGAAAGTAAGACAGGGGATTCCGGATTCTTCAAACGAGTTTGGTGGGAGACCCGGAGATATTAGCTTGGAAAAGGATTCCGCAAACCACGATGTAAGTAGGGAAGGCGCAAAGCCATGAAATCTAACATTCGTCTTGGTAGAGGATTAGATGCCTTGATCAAGAAAGAATCTATTCCCTTCGATAAGATCCCGCCTGAACTCTCTGATCAGTTAGCAGTCAACCCATTCGCGAAGATCTCAGTGAACAAGGTCACCGCAAACAGATTCCAGCCGAGAAGAGACTTCGATCAGAGGACTCTCGAAGAGTTGAAGAAATCTATAAGGGAGAATGGGCTTATTCAACCGATAACGGTGCGCCAGACTAAGGATGGCGGATTCGAGTTGGTGTCCGGGGAAAGACGTCTTCGCGCCATGAAAGAGCTTGGTATTCGAGAGATACCTGCATACGTTCTTCAAGTCGACTCCGACGAGAAGATGCTGGAAATGGCGTTGACCGAGAATCTTCAGCGAGAAGATTTAAATCCAATAGAAATCGCGCTTGGATATGAGAGGCTAATTGACGAATGTAACCTCACGCAGGAGAAAGTCGCAGACAAGGTCGGGAAAGATCGTGCCACGGTAGCTAATTTTCTGCGACTTCTTAAGCTGCCTGCTCCGATCCAGAAGGGTCTTGTCTCAGGTGATATTACAGCGGGTCACGCCAGAGCACTTCTTTCGATCGAAAACTCCAACGAGCAATTTCATCTTTTTAATAAAATTGCCCGCGATAATCTCAGCGTTCGTCAGGTGGAGAGAGAGGTACAACGGCTGACGGGAGCGGGCAAGAACAAGAAGCTTCAATCGAAGGGCAGCTCAACCAACAAGCGCGCGAACGCCAGCGAAAGCGTGTTGAGTGATCTTGTCGATAAACTCAGGAAGCATCTGGGAACTCAGGTGAAAATAAATTACGGTGAAAATCACGCCGGTGATATAAGAGTTGAGTTCTATAGCGATGAAGATTTGGAAAGGTTGATCGAAATAATATTGGGCGATAGAAAAGGCAAATGACGAAGATTCTGTTTGCAAAAAATGCACCTCGACCGATCGGACCGTACTCTCAGGGAATGGAAATCGATGGATTCATTTTTCTTTCTGGGCAAATCGGCATACAGCCGGAAACGGCTGAAGTAGCCGACGGTCTGGCGCAGCAGACACTGCAGGTGATGAAGAATATTTCAGAGGTGCTTCAATCCGCCGGTTGTTCATTTTCTCAAGTAGTGAAGACAACAGTCTATTTGAAAAACATGAACGATTTCACCGAGTTCAACAAGATTTACTCCGAATATTTCAAAGATAATCCTCCTGTCCGCACGACTGTTGAGGTTTCATCGCTGCCTCGTAATGCATTAATTGAGATCGACATTATTGCACATAAGTAATAGAACCAGGATTTCAAAAACTCATCCAGAGCGAGGTCGAGGGATCAGGGATCGAATTCACGTCGCAGAAATTATCCGTGCTGCCTTAGTATTGTTGTTGATCGGTTCGTGCACAACCTTCGCGCAAGGACAAGGAGTGACGAATGGGCGAACTTCGATCGTTGAATTTCAGTTTCGACCCGGCCGATTGGAATTGGCCACCGATCTCGGAGTCACAAACCTTCGAGACCCTTTTTTTCAAAAGACCCGATATTCACATCCTGACACCATGGTTGCGGATACCAATGCTCGCAAATCATCTGTCTCACCACCGGTCCTTTCATTCGATACCACCGTCGTCGATACCAGCACCGTCATAATTAAACAGAGATCAGCACTTATTGCTGTACTCCTGTCGGCAGCGATACCGGGCGGCGGACAGATATACAACAGAAGTTACTGGAAGGTGCCGATCATTTACGGATTACAGGCATTCTTTGTCTCGCAATGGTTATCGAACAACAAGCTTTACCGATCCTTCAGGGCACAGTTTGAAGACTCTCTCAAGACCCCCGGGTCCTCTTCACAGTATTTGGCCGAGCTGCAGGGAGGGAGAGATTTCTATCATGATCAGCGCGATTCTTACGCGTGGTACACCGCAGGAATTTATGTTTTGTCGGTGCTTGACGCGTACATAGATGCGGAACTGTCCGGCTTCGACGTCTCACCGAGTCTCGGTTTTGCTCCAGATGGATCACCTGTCGCGGCGGTCTCGGTGAGAGTGAAATTCTAACTCTGATAATCCCCCGAAGATTTTAACTCCTCGACAGATTTGATTTCCTTTTCAAAGAAACCCGACAAATAGAATATCGCGGAAAGAATAAGACCAGGGTACATCGGTTGAATGTTAAGTAAGTATTTCGGATTCATTGGTGTATTCATGATGAATCCCGACACGAGCCAGAGAAGGGAAGTCAACCAGCCGAAGGTCATTGACAGGAATATATATTTTCGGTGCACGTGAAACCTTGGAAAATAACTCGATACGAGCGGAATCAACAGTCCCGGGATAAATACCGTACCGAGATCGTACCAGATTTGTATAACCGAAGGAACGAGGAGTGAGATCGCGATCGAGATAATTGCGGTGACGAAGATTCCTATCTGTGAGTTGGCCAATATTCTCTTGCTTGCTCCGCTAATCTCATCATGTTTTCCAAAGAGTCTGAACAAAATATCCTTCCCGATAGTGACGGCGGAGATAAAAGTTAGGCTCTCCAAACTTGACATGATGGTTGCAAGTAATCCTACATAAAATAATCCCTTGATAAAACTCGGCAGGACGATTTCAGCGAGTGCGGGATATGACATGGCGGGTTGCTCCAGGGTTGGGACGATCGCCCTTGCATATAGTCCGGTCGTTGAAGTCATAAAATCAAAGAACAGCCAGAATATTACCGAGACCAGGATTCCGTAACGAGCCACCGATCCGCTTTTTGCCGCATAACATCTCTGGTGAAACGCAGGATCTATCAGTGTCCAGCTTGCTATGAAGAACCAGGCGATTATGTACTGCCAGGAGTTTCCACCCGTGAGCGTCAAATGTCCTCCCGGAACGTGCGACTTGATGAACGACAATCCGCCGTAATGGAGGTAACAGTAAGGAAGTATCACACCGAAACCGATGTACATCAAGACAAACTCTAGACTATTAGTCCTGACGTCCGAGTGAAGCCCGCCGGAATAAAGATAAGCGATCGAAGCGACTGTAGTGAAGAGCACCGAGACGAGCAAGGACCAGCCGGAGATCATCTCGACAATGATTCCGACCATCAGAACATAAGGAGCGGGGGTCACTATGAAAAGAGTGAGGAAGGAACCCATCGTGGCAGTCGCGTTGCCATAGGTCTCGCGAAGTTTGTCGGGGATCGTGTGTAATCTTGCTCCGTGAACTCGCGGTGCAAGGAAGATTGCAAAGAGGATCGCAAAGAAATAGTACGGCACACCGAAAATAAACCAGTTTGAAATGCCATATCGATATGAGAATTCCCCGACACCAAGTATGCCCCCGTACCATGTTGACACGAGAGTCGCGACGAAAACCGGCAGCGTGAGACTTCTTCCCGCAACTAGATATTCATCGATGTGAGTCCGCGCCTTTCTAGCTGCGCGAAACCCGACAAAGACCACGGCAGAGAAATACAATACAATGACTGCCCAATCGGCCAAAGATAATCTTACAATCATGCGTCCTTTACAAACACCAGCACGCCGCCTTTGTGAACAGTTATTTCTATTTTGTCGCCAGTCGCACGATTGCTTATTCCTTGTCCTCCTTTTTTCAGGACAGCCCCGTGAAGCCCATAAGCCAGGCCCTTCGTACTCACGGTTGTACCATCTTCCATCGGAATGATAGAGACCTCGACATCCCCGAATATGTCCAGTGAAAGATCCTTAGAAGCAGGGAAGACCAGATATTGATTATCTGCAAGGACTATTCGGCATTTTTTTGAGTACTCGTATGCTATTTGCAGGTTTGCCAGCGTTTGATCGATTCTTCCACCTGAGAAGGAGAAGACCAGGAATTCACGGAAGTCTCGACCAAGAAGGAGATTCAATGTCTTTTCAAAATCTGTATTGTCTTGGGAATCGATCCTGACGATCTCCGCGTCTTCGAATTCTCTTCCGGTGTTTGTGAAGGAGTCGAGGTCACCGACAACTAGATTAGGTTTATATCCGAGTGATGCAGATTTGTTAGCACCGCCGTCGGCGCAGGCGATGAATGTCGGACGCGGAATCAGATTTCGAACCCGGTCGCGCGACGGAGGATCTCCATTGCAAAACATGAGGACGAAATTTTCAAAATCCATTGATCGTCAGAGATTGATGGAACAGTTCAAGAAGAGGTTTCTCGTGGCGGCGGGGTAGAAGTATTGCCCTTCACCATGTGCGATATACAGTTTATTCAGGAGGTTGTTGCAGTACAGTTTGAACTCAACTGAAGACAGGGAGAGAAAATTATTCACCTTATAGGATATCCAGCCGTTCACGATGAAATACGGATCGATCTTATCCGACAGCAGTTCGAAATTGTCGGTATATTGTGAACCAACATATTGTCCGAGCAAAGCAACGGCAAAGCCGCCTAACGCGTATGTTGCTCTGATATTTCCCAACAATTCGGGGAATCCACCGATTCTGTTTCCATCCAACTTATCGGGAACGACAATTGAATTATTCAGACTGTCGGCTTCTGTCTCGTAGTAGATATAATGGATTATCCTGTTGCGACTAAGCGAGAGATTCCCGTAAATCGAGAATTCATTTGTGAGGTTGGCAGCCGTTTCGAATTCGAGACCGATGTGGCGAGTGCGTTGAGCGTTGCCGTCTATTGGCTGTCCGTATTGGTCCAGTTCTCCGTTTGAAACGAGCTCATTATAAAATTCCATCCAATAGGCTGTAAGCCCGAGGCTGAAGCGGTTGTTGGCTGAATGATACCCGAGTTCAAAATCGTTAAGGGTCTCGGGTTTTATAAGTGGCTCGCCGAAATTCAATGTGCTGTCTGGATTCAAAGCGAAGTGCGGTACCTCGCCTCCGCTTGATTCGTCAGCGTTGTAGATGCTGGCAAGCTGCGGTTCGTGGGAAGTCTGACTCAAGCTGAAGTAGATATTGGATTCGGGTGTGATGTTATAATTCAATCCTATTCTTGGGTTGACAAAATGATATGGAACGTCGAATGTATTTCCGACAAATGTTTCACCGTAGAATTTATATTGCTTGAATTCGTATTCGAGGTCGAGCATAAGAGTGAGCTGCGGACTGACGTCAAAAAGCTCATGGCCATATGCCGTTGCCACGTCGGTGCGAGCGTGCCACTCGTTGTAATGATAGTCGACAGATAAATTTGCCGGCAAATTATTTGCCCACCTTATGCTCGCCCAGTGATCGGAATAGTTTTGATCTAGCTCGGCTCCGAGTACAAGTGTCCCATCATAATGCCGGATTGTCAGGCAGGGAAGCCATCCATATTGTTTAAGATCTTCGTATGCGTGAATCAAAGCGTCACTCGGATTACTTGATGGACGAAATCCGTATTGGGGAGTTATCCGGAAATAACTTGTGTCTGCCCAAGATCCGTCATAGTCGTAAAATCCTGAGCCAAGTATCATAAAAAGGGAGTTCTTGAAAGCCAGCGTCGGGGAGATTCTCCATTCGTTCAGAAGTTCAAAATGGGGTTGAGAGAAATTTTCCGTTTCGGCGCCCCGCCTCGGAACTGCATATACCGTATCTCCGTTTGCGATGAATCGGGTCATGTGAGGCGAATAGTTGACCTGGTTGCTGTCGCTGTTCCAGTCATCCCAATTCTGCGTGCGGAGATTTTTGTCAAGTGCCGCAAACTTCGGCAGGCCTAGATATGAAAGGCCGTCTGAGATTGGCCCGCCGTAAAAGTTCAGCTCCGTTGTCACATTGTCGTCATACCTTGCAGCATTGAGAAAATAGCTGTCAAGGTTCACCCAGGAATCTTGCCGGTATCCGTCCGTCATGTTTTTTGCAAGGTGAGCGTAAACGGAGTATCGGTCTCCGATCAATCCCGAGCTGAGAGTTGTCGAGTATCGTCTGACGTAACCGTTCGAACCGGTCGATCCCATGCCGTAAGTGAAATTCATCTCTCTCTCGTTTGCAGGATTTGTTGTCTCAAGATCTATAGACCCGCCGATTGCAGGAGCACCGTAGAACTCATTGCCTGCGCCGCGCTGAACTTGAATGGACTCTGTGCTCGCCTGCAAGTCCGGCATGTCGATCCAGTAGACATTATGATCTTCTGGATCGTTCTGTGGTATTCCATTGACCATGATGGAGATTCTTCGCTGGTCAAAGCCACGCATCGTGATATAGGAGTAGCCGATGCCTTCGCCGTTTTCGGAATATTCAGTGATTGATGGAAGCTGCGACAACAGAACCGGGATGTCCTGGAAAGCAAATTGACTGTTAATGGTTGTATCAGGCATTTCACTGAACGTTACCGGGCTTTGCCGCCCTCTCGCAAGTTGAGCCGTGACCAAGACGGGCAGAAGATTATAAGTCTTTCGCGCTAGATAAATGATGAGTGGTATACTGGGAACAGCAACAGAAATCCTCTCTGCATTATAACCGCCAGCAGAAACTTCCATGAGATACGGTCCCTGAGGAATATCTGTGAATTCAAATTCCCCCTCTGTATTGCTCAATACCATCCTTGTCTGAGTTTCTCCTGAGCTCAGCAAGGCTATTCTCGCGATAGCGATTCGCGAATTGTCCGTTGAATCGAAGATGATGCCGGTCAAACTGAATTTATTTTGGCCGTTTGCCGCCACATAAAATAGCATTACTGCAAAGAACACAACTTCATGTTTCTTCATGACTTCTCCATAAACAATTAAACCGTTTCCACTTCCGACCCGAGACACGGCGGTCGAAAATAAAAACGGCGAACAAATATAGAAGTCCGGTCCATTTTCCTCCGCTGGTATTGTCCAGATCAGGTTCGTAGGGTTTTTCTCAGCCGTCCCGACGTGAGCAATTCATGTCGGGACAGCACCCCTAACGGACGAATGAATTTATGAAAGCAACGCGGCTAAATCAAGCATCATGATGCGGATACGGGGTTCAGTCGAACGTGAAAACGTAAGACGCTAAGGATGGTTCGATGGCGGGAATTAGTGAAAAGGGAATGAGTATTCTTTGGGAGGTGAATCATAAACTTCGTTTGGGGTGTCGAGTGGGGCATTATCAGAGTAACATAATATAGATTCTGTAACTCTTTAATCTATGTTAATCCTTCGTTTTAAGCACGCTTGCAGGCCGCGGCTCCTTCTTTTCTTTTATCCGACTTCCTATTTCTTTAGGTTACTTCTCGATTTCGATTCTAGGTCCGGCAAAGATTGTCGGAACAAGATTTTCCAAAGCGACCTTGTTGTATGATGATACGCCTGATCCCAACAACCCATTGAACAGGTCTAGATACTCAGAGAGTTTGTCCTTCAAACGCACTGCATGTCCCATCATTGATTCACCGGGGACACCGCTGTATGGTGAGGCAAATACGTACGTCATGGTCTCGAGCTGGGAATGAAAATCGGAAAAGTCATGAATGTCATCCTCGCCCACTTCGTGCTGAATGGACTTTGAATAAACCGTGTCCTTCAAAGAAGCAAATTTTTTGTCGAGCGAATCAAGCTGAGCGAGAATTGTCTCGTACTTTCCAGACTTCATTCCGTCTTCGTCTGTGCCGATTGACTTTTTGATAGTGGCTATCTGATCCCGGATATTTTGAATCCGATTCAACATGTCATTCAACGCCGACATCTCATTCCTTACATTCAAACCGTTGTTTGTATTCGAGGCAAAGAAATCCATGGGCGTCTCAAGGCGCGGGTCAGGTTTCACTTCAACGTGATTCGTCGAGGTTTTTCCATTAACGGTGACTGCTATTTTGTAAATCCCGGGAACGACCAACGGGCCGTTTGTCGTGAACGGATCTGCTTTTTCTGGCTCCTTATTGTCCAATTTTAAAAGCGATGCGCTCTGGTAACGCAGATTCCATACAAGGCGATTAAAGCCTTTCTTGTCGGTACCGTAAAGCGTTGCCACATGTTTTCCGTCTTGGGAAGTGATCTCTATTGTGACCGGTGTTTTATGCTCTTCAGTCTCGCTCGGAGTCGTGCTGATCGTATCCTTCAGATAGTAGTCGATCACCGCACCCTCAGGAGGATTCGGTGCTGAATAAGTGCTCAAGTCACTAAAGCCGTCCCTGTGCCACGTATGGAACATGCATGCTGGAAGCGTCGTGAAAAGATGAAATTGTTCCTGTGCCACCTTGTCGTTGTATTCTTCTATGGTCGTTATGTTATCGAAGATAAAAATTCCTCTGCCATGAGTCGCTACAACGAGATCATGGGTCTGTTTCACAAACTTAAGGTCGAACACGGACGCAGCGGGACAATTACTCTTGATATCTCTCCATTGTTCTCCATCGTCGGTTGAATAGTAGAGACCATGGTCGGTTCCGAGTACTAGGAAGGCCTGTTTGTTGGGGTCCTCGCGGACTACATGTGCAGGATAACCTTCCGGCAGTCCTTTTGAAATAGATTTCCATGACTTCCCGAAATCATCGGTCTTGAAAACGTAGGGTTTGTTGTTGTCAAGTTCATGAAAATCTATGGTAACATAACACGTGCCCTTGTCGAATGATGACGGTTCGACCTGATAAACTCTGCCCCACTCAGGAAGATGTGGAATATTCTCACTGACATTTTCCCAATTGTTTCCGCCGTCAAGAGTCACCTGGACCAGACCATCATCAGTTCCGATCCAAATAATGTTTGAATCGAAGGGGGAAATCCCGATCGAAAGGATCGTATCAAAGTTTTCGGCGCCGCTCATATCGAGTTCAATCTTTCCGCCGCTTGCTATCTGTTTTGACTTGTCGTTGCGCGTAAGATCCGGGCTAACTGCTTCCCAGTGTGTTCCACCATCCATGCTTTTAAGCAAAACATTAGCTCCAAGATATACTTCATTCTCGTCATTGGCAGCAACTGCAATCGGAGTCGTCCAGTTAAATCTGTACTTCAGTTGTGAAGGAGGCATGTCGGGTGCATCGAACAGATAGGGCCTCAACAGTTTTTGAATACCCGTTTTTAGATCTATTCTTGAGAGCCACCCGTTTTGCGATTCGGAGTATACGATGTCCGGGTCGCTCGGAGACGGCACGACGTACTCGCCGTCGCCTCCCGTCAAGATAAACCAATTCTGGCCTGTAATGGTAGGGCCATAAAGATTGTGTGAAGTCCCATACCATGCGTTGTTGTCCTGTAAACCTCCGCCAAGGTTGTATGGTGTGTTGTTGTCGACGGCCACCTGATAAAACTGTCCGATGGGTAGGTTGTTCAGAAATCTCCAGGTATCGCCTCCATCTAATGACAGGTAGACTCCGCCGTCGTTTCCGAGAATAATCCTGTCAGGATTTTGCGGATCGATCCAGATGTCGTGGTGGTCGACATGCACTTCCCCGTTAATGCTCTTTGCAGTTTTCCCGCCATCGGTAGATTTAGAAATGAGAAAGGAAAGAAAATATAATTTATCTTCATCACTGGGCGATACGGCGAATCTTGAGAAATAAAAAGGCCGCACGTCAAGAGCATGGTTGTTGCTAACCATCTTCCAGTGATCCCCAAGATCATTGGAATCCCAGAGGAGACCATCTTTTGCCTCGATCAAAGCATAAACATGATTGGGGTTGCTCATAGCGGCCGAAAGCGCTATTCGTCCGACCGGTCCTTTAGGCAATCCATCGGCTAACTTTTTCCAAGTCGTACCACCATCTATTGAACGGTAGAGCCCGCTGCCGTTCCCTCCGTTATCGAGAGACCAAGGATGTCTCTGAACTTGCCACATCGCCGCGAAAAGTATCATTGGATTGCCGGGATCGATTATCAGATCCGAGGCGCCTGTTGTATCGTTCACAAACAGAACCTTCTGCCACGTTTTGCCGCAATCCGAAGTTCGAAATACGCCTCTGTCCGGGTTTGTTCCCCACGCATGTCCTATTGCTGCAACAAAAACGATATTGGGATTAGAGGGATCGACCGCAATTCGGGAAATTTGTCCAGCGTCGTTCAGACCCATTTCCTGCCAAGATTTCCCCGCGTCGGGCGAGAAGTAAACTCCCTTCCCTGTTATTATGTCGTTCCTTAAGTTTCCTTCTCCCGTTCCAACCCACAAGAAATTCGGATTTGACGGAGCAGTTGCTATTGCTCCGACGGAAAGAGACGGTTCTTTTTCAAATACAGCTTTCCACGATATTCCTCCGTCAATTGTTTTAAACACCCCGCCTCCTGCCGCACCGACATAGTAAATATTTGGGTTGCCCGGGATTCCAACAACGGCTGTGACTCTTCCTCCGGCAGCGGCGGGTCCTATATTCCTGAAAGACAAGTTTTGAAGCAAGTCCGTGGTGTCTTTTTCGGAGTTCTGCCCTTGAGCAGCATTTATCGCAATCGCTGTGGAGACCACAATGCTCAGGGCGGGAAAGAAAATTCCCCAAAGCCTTCCCATGGTTGTTGTATGGTGGTACAAGCCGCCTTTC
>DATJAY010000035.1:300000-426850 GCA_035515795.1 Candidatus Acidiferrales bacterium
GCGTTCGCCTTATAAAGATCCAGCCGAGCGACAGTATTGCCGCTGTTGCAAGAGTTCTTGCTGAAGAAGGCGAAGAGGAAAGCGGTAACGGTAGGAACGGTAAAGAGCAAGCGGATTTGTTCGAGTAGAGAAGGCAGACCACACCAACACCTGTTGCCGATTGCAAACGGCGCAGTAAACAGAATAGGGTGTAAATCGCAGGAGGCGGCATGGCAGCATGCTGCCTCTTTCGTTTTAAGACGAAGGTGAAAAGCCTGGTTGTGGTGTTGACTTTCAATTTTACCCAGACTACCTTCTTGCGTATGCAGCATCATTACGTGGTTTGAATTTTGTTGCAAGGTGAATAGAGCCCTGCTCCAAAGTGGCAGAGACTCCTTTTGGAAAAATAAAAAAGGAGGGCAAAATGAAAACGCTGTTTCTTCATGGATTGTTGATATTGTCTGGTATTTGTGTAGGAATCGCGATTGCCGGCTGCAATTCACTCGGGAGCAAAGGGCACAACTCGATTCCTGAGTCAGCAACTTACGAGTATTGGATCACGGGCGGGGCTGCGGGGACGAGCCAGCACACCACCATCGACTCAACCGGGTCTGCTGAACTTGATTACAAATTTGTCAATGGATCAAATCAATCCAGCTACATGTACCAGCTGACCTCGAGCGAATTCGACACTTTCAAAGCTGCATTTCGATCCCTCAATCTTTTTTCACTTGCTGACGCTTATCCTGCCTCGCAACAGATCGCAAACGGCTATTCCTACAAGATAACCTGTAGGTTCGACGGCACCTCAAAGACTGTTACAACAGAGGACAACGCCTCTATACCTAGACCGCTCAGTCTATTTCTGCCGGTGATGTCACGGACTAACTCGATGATTAAGTTTAAGCAATAGGGGGAGGGGGAAAGTGAAGACACGGTTTGTTCTCAAGTTGGTTTTATCATCCATCTTAATGCTTTGTGCCGGTGAAGCATTCGCGCAATGGTCTGCAATCTCGGAGTTGCAGTATGTGCGCATATCCGGCATTCTCGTTATAAACGACAGTACTATCTTTATAGGTGGGTTCAACGGCGCATTTCTTCGATCAACAGACCGCGGGAACACCTGGTCGCGCGTCATACCGACCGGAATGGGAACCGATTCAATCTTTTCTCTAAACAAGTGCGGTGGATATCTTTTTGCCGGTACGAACGCTCCGGTCAGCCTTTATCGATCTTCTGACAACGGGAATTCATGGAGCGCAGCCGGGCAAGGATTACCCCCAAATACAAATGTCAACGGCATGACATATTTGAACGGGGTGACTTATGCAGCGACAACCAATGGTGTCCTGGGCTCTACGGACAATGGCACGTCGTGGACCGCCGACACCTTGGGATTAAACTTGGGACCGCCGCCGTTTCCTCCCGAGTATATGAACTACGGTACTGTCGGAATTACCTCTGCCGGATCGAATCTTTACGTTATCGAGGCCCTCAATGGGAAAGGTGCATATCGGACTTCGGCGGACAGTATATCCTGGACGCCGATCGGATTAGACTCGGTTTCAGAATCCGCGATAACATCCCTGGATACTAACGTCTTTGTGGCCACGACACGTGGAATATTCCTTTATAGTGGAGGTACCGCGTGGCTGGACAGAAGTGTTGGGCTTCCCTTTTCCGATTCAGCGAGCATTACGCTGTGTAGTTTCGCCACATCAGACACTCTATTATTTGCTTATATCGAAGTAAGTTCATCGACCTTTTACGGCCATGAGATTTACGTGACGCATGATTTAGGCAAAACATGGATCGATGTCAACGACAGTGCCTTTGCGGGAAGTTCCGTTACCGCCATGGTTGCAACCCCAAAGTACCTTTTTGTCGGCACGCAAAGTGGTGCATGGCAGATACCAATCTCAGATGTGATCACCTCTGTGAATGAAAACCTTCCTCCGGTGCCTTCCAAATATGTTTTATATCAAAACTATCCCAATCCATTCAACCCATCGACGGTCATCGGTTATCGCTTGCCAGCAGCCAGCCATGTCACGTTGAAAGTCTATGACGTGATGGGTCGCGAAGTAAAGACATTGGTGAATGAGCGGCAGTCCGCGGGTAGTCACTCTGCCAGATTTGATGCTGGCAGTCTGCCGAGTGGTCTGTACTTCTACAGAATTCAAGCGGGCAATTATTCTTCGACAAAGAAGGCACTGTTGGTGAAATAAAGGGGACACAGCAAACCATGTCAGAGTTGAAGATGGACGATGACAGTGTTATCAAAATCCTTATGATTGTTTCGTTCTAGGCGTTGGCAAGTTTGATTTCATTCTGCTTAAGAACCGGATGCATGCAGGGATTATCTTGGGAGGATGGGTGCGGTGATAATAGAAATTTCTATTTAATATTCTCGATTGCTATCTAACTTTTGTTAAATCATTGCCGTGATGGTGGATCATTCTTTCTCGAGATAAATCTCGCAAGATTCAAAGTTGATTTCCCATCTGTATCCAGGGCGGTTCTCCCACGAATAGTTTTTGCGCATGCCGTCCCACCAATTCTGGTAACGGACCGAAACGTCTCCCATGTCAGCTACTATTCGTTCGTATAACGAACTTTCATCAAGTGCAGTTTTGCTAAGGTTGCTAAGTGATTTGAATAATTCGGTGAGGCCGTTTTTTCGTTCGAAAAGTGCTCGTATCTCATCTCGTTCGGCGGGAGTCACTTTTCCAACTATTTTTTTCGTCGGCGTACCGGTAGAGTTCGGCTCAGGTTCGAGATTCGAATTTCCGTTATTTTTATTCGTGACCATTAATGGTTCGGCTCCTTTCTTCAATATTCCCAAAATCTCTTTCTGCGTATCAAGTACCATCTTTAAGACTTCTAGAACCGACATTTCGGCAAACCCTGTTTTCATAGGGGTAAATGTTCGGTCTGTCTCCTCGATTACAACGAATTCAGATTGTAGACCTTCGTTCATTTTGATGGGTATCGGATTTGGATAAATAGTCCCCGCGTGTGGCTCCTTAAAGCGATGCAGA
This sequence comes from Candidatus Acidiferrales bacterium, assembly GCA_035515795.1. Taxonomy (NCBI): domain Bacteria; kingdom Pseudomonadati; phylum Acidobacteriota; class Terriglobia; order Candidatus Acidiferrales; species Candidatus Acidiferrales bacterium. Next base: position 303,021 of record DATJAY010000035.1, read on the forward strand.
ACGGCTAAGGGATCCTCGTAATCTATCGACGATACATCGTTCACGGTTGCAAAAGCCGGGATGTCTCTTAGAATGCCGAGAAGCTTTCCGGTTGCCGTTCGCTCTTTGTGAGAAGCGACGCACTGTTGATTCGAAGGGGTGTTGACCTCGTACGTCAGTTTCTTGTTGAGATATATACAACGCAGGCATTGATATGCATCGCATTGTTTGCAAATCGGCGCGTGATCAAGGCGAAGAAGTTCAGAATTTGGAATATGTATTCCCTTTCCAAGGCTGCCCACAGAATCCTCGGGATTGTCATAGAGAAATCCAGCACAGAGATACAACCGGCCATCTGAGCCCACGGTGAGATGCTCGATACCAGCTTCGCAGTTCTTCATCTTGTTCAGAATCAGTCTGTCTGAAAGGAAGTTTAACTCAAAAATTTTTCCGTGACGATAATAATCTGACACCCTGTCTGCAATATTCAATAATTGTTGATCATAGAGGTTCAGATCAGCTTCGGTAGTTCTCTCCATCCCTACAATGCGTAAATTTAGTCGCTGGAAGACCCCCGATAAGCCGAATAAAATATCCTCTAATCGCGCAATCGATTCTATTGGCAAACGAACTATCACATTTCGTCCGGCATCAAGTCCGAAATCTGCGGCATGATCTATTTCGTCGGATTCAATGACTACGATGCCTTCGGGATATTTCTTGGCAAGCGCCAGAGGGACGATCTTTACATGATTCACGCTTTCAATGATGGATCTGTGTTGAGGCGGGGGGGCTGACTTTCCGTAGACAAACTGGACCGTCAAACCGTTGCTGCGGGCGAAATCTATCGTGGTCTGCACAGTTGCTTTAGGAATCGGCTCAGGGCTTGATGAGAGGTTTGGGTTGGTATAAAAGCAAAATGAAATGGATGATTTGTCGACTGGGAGAATTAGGAATCTCACTGTCAACGCAAATCAATTTGTTTGATATTTGCGGAGCGATCTTGTCCACCCGAAATTTTTCTGAATCGTTCCCAGTAATAATTATTTGCACGCACTCTCGCCTTGTGCATCTTACAAATGAACACTGCCCGCTGATAGATCGTATCTGAATCCGCTTCATCGTAGTTTAGCCCTTGACACCACGCACAACCCCTTGCAACCTCGCACTTGATGCATTCCTCCGAGCTCTGGCTCACCCTGTCAAGAGCAAGAAAGGGGCGAAGCTTATTTTGATCAATGCCTTCGAAACAATTTCCAATGCAGCGAGGCTTTTGTTTGGCCATGGAATACGGAGCAAACCTGATGCAGGGGTAGAAATCTCCTTTATAATCCACTGCGAGCATTTTGCCTGCCCCGCACCAATTCTGGTTGTCGCGTACACAATCTAATGGCTGACCGATCGAATCCGAAAAGAAAGTTGCGTTGGCTTTCGTGAAGAGTCTTTGCAAGAGCACATAGTCCGCGAGCTTGACTAATTGTTCTTCCAAGATCATGTCATCTCCTTCCTGCCAAACATTTTCGAATACGACATTGATGTATACGCTCTTGATCCCAAGGTCCCAAAGATGAAGAACGCTCTCGAAAATAAACGGCAGGTCGGCGTGGGAGACGGTGACTTTACTGCCCGATCCCGGAAACTGGGAGAGCCAAAGAGGAACGTTCCGTACCACGTCGGCGTATGAACCCCTCCCGTTCGGATACACTCTTTGCATATCGTGTTTGGGTTGGGAACCATCGATTGTAATCCCGATACTGAGATGCGTTTTATTCTTCTCAATATACTTTTGGACCTTCGGGTGGTCGTACAGTATGCCGTTGGTGGAGAAACTGAATCGATAACTGTTGAACCAGGGGTGAGATTCCTCATACATGCGGCGCTTGATATAGTCGCTGACCTGATCGATTAACTCAATTTCGAGGAAGGGTTCTCCGCCGATGAAATCCCAGATCACGGATTGTTCGGTGAATATTTGCCGCTCGCGAAGAAGATACTCAACGGTCTGACGGGCGATATCGAAACTCATCCTGTTTTGGTGATTCTTTCCGTGGAGATAACAGTAACGGCATCTGAGCTGGCAGTCTTCGGTCACAATAAGCGTGACGTTCTTGGCCACCGCTTCGCCCCACGTCTTCGGATTCTTGCCAAAAATGTAATCCATCATAAATCGAATTCTTCAACGACGACCCGATCAAAAATGGTCTGAAAAAAAACGAATACAAGCGACGTTAGCACATTCAATAACTTGCAAGCACGCAGCCGGCTGTGCATGTGTATGTGCAGTCAGACGCGCCGCAGCCACCCGAGCAGCCGCTTCCGCAAGACATACTACATGCATTCTTACAACCACCCGAGCAAGTGCTGCTGCACCCGACCGCACAACCTCTGCTGCACGTAGACCCGCAAGCGTACGCACAACCCGATACGCACCCACCCTCGCAAGTATCATAGCAACCTGTTGTACAATATTGGGAACAACTGCCGGTACAGCTGCCAGTACAGGTACTTCTACAACTGCCAGTACAGTTGCCAGTACAGGTGGTGGAACACGTGCCCGTACAACCGCCAGTACAAGTAGTGGAACAACCACCAGTACAGGTGGTGGAACAACCACCAGTACAGGTATTGTTACAACTGCCGGTACAGGTCCCGGTACAGGTAGTGGAACAACTGCCCGTGCACGTATTTTTGCATGCCCCAGTACAATCATTCGCACAAGTTGCCTTGCATGCCCCCGTGCAGGTTGTGGAGCATCCGGTTGTACATGAAGAGGCGCAATCGGCACAAGTGCTTACCGGATTATTTTTTTTGCATGAATCAACTAGAAAGGAAAGACCGAGCACAGCAATGCCTGGAAGCACGGTGCCGACAGTGGTGATAAATCGGCGTCGGTCGAGAGTTGAAGATTCGGTACTTTCTTCTGAAGACATAGGGGCATACCTCCTTTTGTCAGAATCAATTACCACATCAACAGGGAAAAGCCAGCGTAATTAATATAGGTAGTTCATAGTGCGTTGTCAAGTTAGATCTACATAGTCTGGTGAGGTTTCCCTGCCGATGACTCATCAGGGTAATTATCGTCAGAGGCGGAATGAAATCTGCACTTTCGTCTAATCATTCGACTTTAGATAGCACTTGTCAATTCTATCCGCGAGCGGTAAATTGTGCTGGAGGAACGAAGCACCATTTAATAACAGAGAGGAGATGCAGAGATGTTCCATTTTACGGGGAAAACTATGTACCTGGTTTTTTTTCTGACGATGTTCATATGCATACCTTGCGTGAATGCACAGCTCAAAGCAAGATATGCCGGTGTTACTTTCAGATTGTTGGGAACGGTGGGCTATAACACGGTCCGGATCAAGAGGGACCCCACCTCCGGGAATTTATATGTCCTTCAAAATAACGGCATCATCCAGCGTGTCAACTTCAATTCAGACACCACCGCAGCAACCCTTACCACGGTTTATCAAACATCGAATCATCATCTCAACGCACCGCTGGGAATGACATTTGGAAGCGACGGGACGATGTATCTGGTTGGAAACGACTCGACTACCGTTCTCGGAACGGCGAGCATAGTGAAAGGTATTCCGGTTTCGCCCGGTAGCGAGAATCGGACCTGGAGCATGATTGCGACAACCGTGCCGTACCCCTACGGCAATGTCTATAACCACAGGATGAGCGGAATTGTTTTGAATCCGACCGGAGATTCCATTTATGTTAATAGTGGAGCGGCCACGGATCATGGTGAAGTCGAGAACGGAGGTTACCGCGAATCGGGGTTGACTTCGATAGTATTGAGGCTTCCTATCGACGGAGACAATATCGTACTTCAGAACGACAGAGACTGGCTCCGATCCAACGGATATCTCTTGTGTGAGGGAATCAGAAATACCTTCGACCTTGCGTATGCAGGCAACGGCGATCTGTTTGGCGTTGAGAATTCCGGCGACCGCGACGATCCCGAAGAGTTGAACTGGATCAGAGCAGGACATCATTACGGATTTCCCTGGCGGATAAGTACCGACCTTACTCCACAGCAGTTTACACCTTATGATCCGCACACCGATCCACTGTTAAGTCCCAATGCGTGGGGAGGTGGAAATCTATATAAGACTTTTAGCAACGATACGGCTTATCCGCAAGCCCCCGACAGTATTACTTTCACCTATCCGATTCCGAGCTACGGGCCCGATGCGGATCACTTTCGCGATACGACGACAGGACAGGTGGAGGATGCGAGCCAGCTTGGCAAGAAGATATATACATTTACCCCTCATCGGTCGCCGGACGGTATCGTTTTCGATAGAGACTCGTTGCTCGCAGGGAATCTGCAAGGAGGCGGCTTGGTGATATGTCTTGAGAACTCTGCTCTCATCACAGCACTCGGAGACACGAGTCAGGATTTGCTTCTCGTCGAATTGACAAAAGACAGCGGCAACTATTCCGCACACGTGATAAGGCTGGTATCAGGCTTCCTCTCACCTCTTGGTGAGGAACTTGTCGGGAACAAATTGTTTGTCGTCGAAACAGGTTTGAACTACAACAACAATTCCCCTAGACTATGGGAAATAACTTTACCTCTGGCGAGTACGACGGCGGTTCGCAAGACCCACAATGCGCAAGAATCTTTTGAGCTGGATCAGAATTATCCGAATCCATTCAATCCTTCAACCGTGATAAAGTATCAGCTTCCACAAACCAGTTATGTTAGTCTTAAAGTCTACGATGTGCTTGGGAGAGAGAGGGAGACGTTGGTTAATGCTCGAGAAACCGCAGGAACACATTCGGTCGCATTCAACGCGGCCACCCTGCCGAGTGGAGTTTATTTCTACAAGTTGCAGGCTGGAGATTACTCATCCGTAAAGAAAGCGATATTGATGAAATAGAAACTGGAGTTTGGAGGCGTTCACTCTACCTCCTCTTCAACAAACATTCTCTCTTTAATTCTCCTGCGAAATATTCGCACTCGGAGCAGTGAGGCGTTGATGTCGGGAGACTGCCGTCATCAGCCGAAGGATAAGATCCATCGGCTGATTCGATTGCTTTAATTTTGCGAATCGTGTCTGCGATTTCATTTTCAAAAACTTCGATCTCTTTTCTGGAATATTTTCTTGTTAAGTATTTTCCGGCGCCGCGAGTAAAAATGATCGTCACGTCAAAGACGTTTTGCTCCGGTTTCAGTTTGCTGCAAAGCGACGCATAAAACCTCATCTGGATTTCGTATTCGGAGTAGATTCTGTCTAATCCCCTATCCAAACGGTTTGTCTTATAGTCGAAAATATGAAGGCCGTCTTCGTCCTCCGTCACCACGTCAAGCGTTCCCGTAAGATGGTCGTTTCCGAATCTTTCAGTTATCGTTTCCTCGAGGTAGAGTTTGCCGGGCCTTAGTATGTTCATTATAGTGTCAAGTCCATTTTTAGAATTCTCGACTATCTGAGCCAAAAAGTTTTGGGCTTCATCCTTGCGCAATGAACTACCCAGATGCCGGTTTATCGCCTGCTGAGAAACTCTGGTCAACTCGGTATCGTCATGATTATCTTTTGCCAGAAGGTCGCGCAGGACCGCATGAACCATCTCGCCCTTTACTGTCGAGAGGATCGAATCGTCGTGCTCATCAAGCTGGTTTCCAATCTCGTGCCTCCGCCCTTTCGTCTCCGGTGTCGGCATCCCGAGACGATATTTGAGAAAATATTTAGTCGGGCAGAGATTGAAGGTCTGCAAGACGGTGGCTGAATATATTTCGCTGTCGATATCAGCAGGAATAGAGGCAAGAAAAATTTCAACCGGTTTCGTAGTACTTAGAATTCCTCCGGCGCGGGTTTTTTTCATCACTGAAGAATTTATTTCCATGGGAAATTCCTGAGAGTGAACACGCACCTTACCGTTTGGGAATCCATAATAGCCGGACGGAGGCAAAGAGGAAACATCAAAGGATTTAGAGATTATCTCGGTAAATGAATATACGCCCTTTGAGTTTGGCTTCTTAGGAGCCGTAGTTAGAATGAGCCTGTCCATCGCGCGCGTGCAAGCGACGTAAAACAGCCGGGCGATTTCCGCCTGCTCATTTTGCCGCTCGAATCGCTGGTAAAGCGACATCTCAGGAGGAACTTCATTAGAAATGAACGGTAGCACACCTATCTGATCATTAGCGATAAGGCTCTGCCTTCGTGTGGTTGTCGCTTCACAAAACGGCACAATGACCACGGGAAATTCGAGCCCTTTCGCAGCGTGAACAGTCATTATTTTTACGACGTCCGCCGTCTCTTCAACGATAGCCTGTCCTTCGCGCACGGTTTCCTTCAGGTACTTCAACCTCTCGACAAAATCATAAAGGTTATTGAAACCTCTTCCCTCAAACTCACGTGCGACGCCAAGCAACTTTTTCATATTCGCAATTCGCTGCTCACCGGTCGCCGAAAGCCGGTAAGCCCCGAGCCATCCCGTCCGTTCGAGAATTCGATTGATTAACTGCGGAATAGTAAGACGGTGTGCAAGCTGGATCTCGTCGACCAGCACAGATGAGGCATATCTCACTTCATCGGAGGCACCTTCCGTTCGAGCAAATGATTCAAACCTCTCAAACAGCGTTTCCCCGTCGACCAAAGAAACCTTAAACAGTTCGTCATCCGATACCCCGAAGAAGGGTGAGCGGAGAACCGTCAACAGGCCGATATCCGAGTTGTTATCCAGGAGAAAAGTCAGGTAGTTCGTAAGATCGAAAATTTCCTGGGCGGAATAAAATCCGATTCCCGAGGTCACCGAATACGGTACGTTCTTTTTGTTAAGGGCCTCTTCGAGAATCTCGAGCCGCGAGCGGCTCCTCAGAAGTATGGCGATGTCTCCGTATTTGATTTTCCTGGTTTCTTCGTTCAGCTTGACATCTCTCACGGTTTCGTTTCTAACAATCATCTCATTAATTCGCGAGGCGACAAACAATGCCTGTTGCTCACTTGTGCTAAATTCAGAGGAGGAATCGACATTTGAGTCATCCTCGGACATTTCGTCCTTCTTGTTTTCACGTGCCAGGAAAATCTCAACGGCAGGTTCCGCTCCGTTCGGCCGTCCCGCAATTAGCGGTTTGTATTCCGTTTGAAAAGGCGAAGGCAATCCGATTGTACCGAGGACTCGATCTTGCGTTATGGCTTTTCCGGAAGGGATCCATTCGGACGAAAAGATTTTGTTCACGAAGGATGCAAGCTCGGTGTTCATGCGAAAACTCTCGAGAAGAGGAATCGCAGCACCTTTTTTTAGGCCAGAAATTTGTGTTTCCGCCCGGATCGAGACTTCGACCTGGGCATTGCGGAAGCGATAGATCGACTGTTTCGGATCGCCGACGACAAAGAGTTTCGTTTCGCCCGAGAAGTTGTCGATGAGATTCAGAAAAATATCGTACTGCAGAAAATTTGTGTCCTGGAATTCATCGACCATGATGTGTTTGAATCGCGATGTAAGTGTGGTGCGGACACTTTGATTCTCGCGCAGCAGGTGCATCGTCTTGATTTGCAGGTCGTCGAAGTCGAGAGCGCTTATGGCAAACTTCTTTCTGTCGTAATGCTCAACACTCTTCTCAAATAAGTCCAATAATGTCTGCAGAAGTTGAAAATAATCCTTGATTGTTTTTCGGTCTAAAGAGAATTGAGAGAGAGATTCTTGGGCGACTTTAAGAATCAAAATGGCGACATCCGATGAATAGGTCGGACCATCGACTATTGTTGCTTCTCGTTTTCGTGGATTGCCTTCTTTCGTCAGAATTTTCCGAAGGAGAACCGTGAGCGGGTTTAAAACATCTCCATCATCCCCGAAAGATCCCTCCATCTCTTTTATTTCAGCCGTGAGGTTGCCTTTTTTTAGCTTCACATTTTCTCTTGCGATCCTGGTGACTGCGTCAGACAGATTTCGCCAATGCTCACGGACGACGGCCTCGGTCATCAAGAGTTGGTGTCCCGTTATTTTTATATGCTCGATTTTTTCGCGACTGTTGAGCAAGTCGAATAAAAGTTTGAGTGTCCTTTTGTAACCGAGTCTCACGAGGATTTTATATGCATTTCCGTGGATCGTCCTTTCTTCAGCCAGTGCTTCCCTCACCGCTCGAGTGCATGATTCTTCTTTTAAGGTTGCCGAATCAAAATCCTCCAGCACTTTGAAGTTCGCATCTACACCGGCTTCCACCGGAAACTCTCTGAGCACCTGAGAACAGAACGAGTGAATTGTGCTGATGTTTGCCTCAAGCATTTTGCTTTTGGCATTTCTGAACTTGTTAGGATAGTTGCTATGTCCCCCCGAAATTTTCTCCCCTGCGATCTCTGAATTTATTCTTGCCCCGATTCTTTCCTTGAGTTCGAGGGCTGCTTTGTCGGTGAACGTAAGACAGAGAATCTGTTCAACGTCGGTGCCGTTCCTGACCGCCTCGACATACCGCTCTGTTAGGACGCGTGTCTTTCCCGAACCTGCATTCGCCGTAACAGAAATGTGGTCTTCTAAATTGAGAGCCTTATGCTGCTGTTCTGTCAGCCCTGCCATTTTGTCCCGGCGAGGAGTTCCTTCCATTTTACATATAATTGGGCGGTTGCTTTTACATCACCGAGGCAGTACTCTGCAATTTCGCAATATTTTTTTGCTCTGAAATAGTCGTTGATGTCATATCCGGTTATGCCATGCGACTTCGGGCTTTCTATGCCGAACGACTTACAGTAGAAATCGAGATTGAATTTTCTGGTCGTGCCATGGTATGTAAGCTCTTCCAGCAGATCAATATGGTGCGGCATCTGGTAGCGGGTCCCCACCATCAGATCACGGGTCGGTTTGATACCGAGGATCGCCGACCTTAGCATCAGGAAAGGACAGTCGAAGTTTCTACCGTTGAATGTGATGAAGTCGTCGAAGCGTGTTATGTATTCCCAGAATTTTGTCAGGATCTTTCTTTCGTCTCCGCTGACGTAAGTGAAAGACTTCTCCACGCCGCTTTGTGCAGGATCCGGAATCTTCTTTTCGGTCTCCGATTCTTCTTCGGCCACGTAAAGTGAAATTCCGTTTCCCGATTCGACGTTCAAGAGTGCGATTGCCACTACCCTTGCAGTCAGCGGCCATAGGTTCCACTGTTTTATCAGATCATCTTTCACTTGCTGCCGCTTCTCTTCGTTTTCTTCCTTATCTGCTCCCTTCATCAGGTATTCAACCTGTGCACTGTCAAACTCTTCAGGCGTGAAACCCGACGTCTCAATATCAAACACTACCGCTGCCATAATGCCTCCTAAATTATAGATTCTTTATTGTAAAAACCTATAGCGAACAAACAACAATTATACTTTATGCCATTGACACATATACTTTGCGATACTTCACGGCTATTCTTCTGCGCCTATTTCCAGCTGAATAATTTCGTAGCCCTTTCTTGATTCCAAAACTCCGAATACGACTCCGACAAAAACCATTATCATTCCGATCAAGAATGCTGCGGTTGAGATGTAATGGATTTCAACGAAACCCTGAAACAGAGCAAGTCCGATCAGCAGCGAACTTATCACGAAGAAAGCGGCGGCGATCGTGTAACTCATTACGCAATTCCGAACTAGTTTCGCACGCATATTCAAATGACTCAACTGCCTCGCTGTACTTTCAAGGCGCAGGCTTTCTTCAGGAGTAAAGTCACGATTGCCCGCCTTTGAGACAAGGCGCCTCTTCTCATCGTTGATCAGCCGTATCCGGTTTACAACGCTTGAATATTTGTTGTTCGCACCGAGCAGCAAAAGTCCGCATGCGCTGATCATCACCGCCGGCGAAATCATAAGCTGGATGATTCTGGAAGCGTCTACAGATTGATCTGCAAGGAACATGTTAAGTTTACGTTATCTTAGTCGGTGATTGGTTCGACGCTGCAATATAATACAAAACCTCGATAACACATTAGTTCCCGATATACTTACCGATCCAGGTGAGAACCGTATTGTACCACAGACGCGAATCCTGCGGCTTCGTGACAAAGTGATACTCGTTCGGGAAATACAACATCTCCGACGGTACGCCCTGCATTTGAAGTGCGGTGAATAATTGAAATCCCTGGCTTACGTCGAGGCGAAAATCGTTTTGACTGTGAATTACGAGCATCGGTGTTTTGAAATCGTTTACGTAACTGCTCGGAGACCATTTCTTGTAAAGATCAGGATTGGACCATGGTGTCCCTTTGAATTCCCAGATCGGAAACCATAACTCTTCCGTCGAGCCGAATGCGCTTGCTGCATCGTATAAACCATCATGGCTCACGAAACATTTGAATGTCCCCATGTCATTATGGCCTTCCATCCAGTTCATCATATAGCCGCCGTAGGAAGCACCGGCAGCTGCAATTTTGTTTTTGTCTATGAAAGAATAATGACTTGTGACGTATTCGACGCCGTCCATCAAATCCACGAAAACTTTTCCTCCCCAGTCGCCGCTGATCTCATCGGTGAACTTTTGTCCGTAGCCTGTCGAGCCGCGCGGGTTGATCATGACCGCGACGTAGCTTGGTGAAGCAAACAATTCAGCATTCCATCTGTAGTGAAATTCGTCCATCCACTGGCCCTGGGGACCACCGTGAACGAGAAAAACCATTGGATATTTCTTGTGCGGGTCAAAATTCGGCGGCTTGATCAGGAAACCTTCAACCTTTGTCTCGCCGGCGCCGTTGAACCAAAAAGATTCCCACGGATTCATGTCGAGTTGTGCAAGGAGCGAATCGTTGATATGGGTAAGCTGGGTTGCTTCGCGAGTTTCGAGATTCATCCTGTAAATCTCGTTCGGATGCGTCACCGATTGGCGAAGAAATATGAGGTACTTCGCGTCAGGGGTAATCGTAAGTTCGGTGTTTGTGGAGTTCTCGGTCATCTTCTGTATTTTGCCGTTTGCTGCATCGACTTCATAGATATTATGATAGCCTTCGTCATCGGAGTTGAAGTAAAGTCTCTTGCTGTCAGGCGACCAGACGACCTCATCAACAGAACGATCAAATTTTTCCGTGAGGTTTATTAATGTACTGTCTTTGCGGTCATAGAGCATCAACTGTGACCTATCTGACTCGAATCCCGGCACCAGCTGAGCCCTGTACGCGATGTAGCGTCCATCTGGGGAATAAAGCGGCTGGTTGTCGTTCGATTTGTTAGTGGTGATCCTCTTCGACTCCCCGCCATAAATGCTGACGGTAAACAAATCGTTATTCGTACTTACGGCGATCATCCTCGCCGTATTCTTTACGTAGCAGAGTTCTTTGGAGTCAGGTGAAAATGCGTAGTCCATTCTTCCGCCGAGGTCAATTGGCGGTGTATCGTAATCGCCCGGAGTCAAATCTCTTGTCGAGCCGCTGTCCACATTGACGAGGAATAAATGACTTCGTTTCCCGTCCTTCCAGTAATTCCAAATCCTGTAAGGAAGAGTCGTGAAGAATTTTGCCTTCACCTTTCCGTTTTCAAGTTCTGTCCCCCGCGCCTTGTTTGCTGAGTCGCTCTTCGAATCGGGAAAGACATCGGAGGCAAACGCTATGTGTTTTCCGTCCGGTGACCATAGGAGCCCGCTTGCACCGAGTGCGATGCTGGTTATCTTCTTGGCTGTTTCTCCCGTCGTGTCCTCAACGTAAACTTGAGAGACACCGTTCGTATCGTCGGCTACAAATGCAATTCTCTTCCCGTCCGGCGACCAGACCGGATCGCTGCTTGACTTCATTCCGGTATTGAACTCATGTCTTTCTTTTCCATCGATCGACACGAAAAAAATACTGCTTGCACCTTTGTTTTCATCCATGCTGTACCTGGTTATAACGCACACTATTGTCTTCCCGTCCGGAGAGACCTGCGGGTCGGAGACTCTTCCGACTTTCCACATATCTTCGACGGTGATGGGACGCTTCTGTTGCGCCACAGCTGCAGGCGCAAGAATTAGTGCCATGGTCAGGAAATAGTTGAGCATCTTTTGCATTAGGGACTCCTCCTTCGGTTCACGAGCTTAGTTGCAAAAATTAACGACACAATTTAATCGAGTACCTTGAAAATTTCCTCTTTCAGAAGTGAAAGGGCCTAAAATTTTTCTGCGGCCTTTTTTTCGTCGCGCGGTGCCGTTTCATTTCTATTTGGACTCACGTTTCACAATTCTGACGTCATATATGCCGCCGGCGGCACCTGTCTGAGGGCATTGGAACTTGACTGTGACGTCGGCCTTCCCTTTTACGAGCGAATCCGCCAGCGGGTATTCTATGCTGAAAAATCTTCCGAGTTTGATCATGGACGGCGTTTTCGTAGCCACCTTCTCCGCATCGACCATGATGTCGAACTTTCCTCTCAGCGGTTCACTCCCCCAATATGTCACGAGAAGATCATTTAATGTACCGGGGTTCACTTTCAATTTGAATGAAAACCATCCGCTCCAGGTTGCATCTACCCACGGTTTGCCCGCTGATTCTCCAGTTTCTGTGATATAGCCTGCAAATCCATGATTGTGCTCGTCCAGAGTGTCGCCAATCTTCACGGCGTCGATTGTTCTGGCATCGACGTTTTTCTTTTCCTCCAACTCTTTCTGTTCCTCAACTTGCTCCGCCTCCCAGTTTTTATTGGTGTAGAGATCCCAATAAACGGAATATCTCCGATCGTGGATCTGGTAAAAAGGAACCATCTGCACATCGCTGGGCTCCCCGATATTCTTCGTTCTGAATGTCAATGATTTGCCCTTCACAGGTTCAAGCCACTCCGATACGGGTTTCATGTTTGTTACAAGCGCTGGTATTCGAGAAGTGTCTCCAACGGGACCGAGATCGCCAGCGAGGAGGACTGGCCCGTAGAACACAGCAATTCGGTTTGGATTGTCGGGCATCGATTCCGTACGGAGCGACATTTTCCAATCTACCAGAACCGTGTCACCGGTTTTCCATACTCTGCTAAGAGAGACGTATGACTCTCGCATACTCTTAGGGTCTACCGGTCGACCGTTGACATCGATGAGGGAACCTCCATTCGCCCAGAATGGATGGCGAATCTTAAATGTCAGCATCACGGGTCTTTCACAAGTAAAAATATATTTCACTATCCCCGATTCTGGAAAATCCGTCTCCTGCCGAACGCGAACACTCTTTGACGACCAATTCAGTTCGGAGGCTATGAAAAGATTAACGTATATCGAGGAGCTGTCGTGAAAATAAATATTGTCGTTATACCTCGCATGGTTTTCCATTCCGGTCCCAGTGCAGCACCAAAAATCATTGAAAGGCGTATTATACGTTTTGTGACCTCCTGGCTCCAGCGGAATGTAGTAACACATCATACCATCTTCGGGATTTTGCGACCCGAGTATGTGATTCAATACTGCCCGCTCATAATAGTCCGCATATTTGGGTTGAGGATCGTGGCAAAACAGATATCGAGTCAACTTCAGCATATTGTAAGTGTTGCATGATTCGGTCGTGTTATAGTTGAGGTAGTCGTTAAGAGTGTCCGGCGGCCCGAATGTTTCTCCATCGCTGTTTCCGCCGGTGACATATGAATGATGGTACACGACGGTTTGCCAGAAAAATTTCGCCGTCGCGTCCAGCTCCGTGTCTCCGGTTAGTTCGTAGATTCTTTCGATGCCGATGATTTTTGGAAACTGCGTATTTGCATGAAAGCCGTTCAAATCGTCATGCCGTTTGGAAAGTGGTCCCAGCACGCGGTTGTCATAGAATTTTCTCGCTGCTTCAAGATATTTCTTATCACCCGTTATTGCGTAGGCATCCGCCATCACTTCGTTTATTCCACCGTATTCAACATTGAGCATTATTTGCCACTGATCATAGCTAAGATTCTTAGTCGTTTCGCAAACCCAGTCGGCGAGGCGTACCATGACCGTCTTCGCCTCTTCATTTCCACAATATAAATAACTGTCACGCAAACCGGCCATCAGCTTGTGTATGGTGTACCATGGTGCCCATCCGTCCATGCCGTGTGTTGAATCTATTTCGGCACGTGAAATTCCTCCAAAAATATTCTTACCGTCAGGTATCGCGGCGACATACCCGTTGCCGTTTGCTCTCTGGCATGAATCCAGCTGATTCACTATGTAATTCACGCGCTCAAGGAAATCTTTGTCATCTGTGTCGAGATACATTATCGAGCAAGCCGAGAGATAATGTCCGAGAGTATGACCAGCTAAACCTAACGATTCCCAGCCACCGTACACTGGAGCTTTCGGCAGCAGGCCCGCCTCTTTCCGGAACCAGCTGAGCAGCCGATCCGGGTCAAGACTGAGCATATATGCCGAATCCATTTCCATCGCATGTCTGAACGGCCCATCCAACAACTTCACCTCGTCAGGTAAGAATGGTTTAACTTTCGGAGGAACAACGGGATTCACTTTGTATGTTGTCTTGAGATTTTCTCCCGCTAAACCAAACGATACGATCGACAACAGGGCACCGATAACTATTGCCGCAGTCTCTGCGGAATAAGATCTCAATTTTTTCATGATTGTCTCTCTTAACTTTTTCGAATTTCTGATCCGAGTCTCATTATGCCGCCGCCGCTCAGTTGCTAAGTGTCGACACCGTCTATCTTACAACTCAAAAACTGGAAATTCAACTGGGCTTGGCCTTGGAAGAACGCAAAACACGTCCGAAAAGCCGAAAATCAATTGTTTTAATAAGTTTTTCAATCTTGACTTTAAAATCCAGATTAGTTAAAATATAAATACAATGATCATGAAACGAGTTCAAATCTAGAGACTGCCACAAAATGAGTAATGATATAGTCGAGAAGCTAGCAAACACCGAGTACAAATACGGTTTCGTCTCGGATGTCGAGGAAGAAAAAATTCCGAAGGGTCTGAATGAAAATGTCATCAGACTGATTTCGGAGAAGAAACATGAGCCAGACTGGATGCTTGAGTGGCGGTTGAAAGCATATCGCCATTGGCTGACCATGAAGGAGCCGCACTGGTCGAACGTGAAATACGGCCCGATCGATTATCAGGACATTGTTTATTATGCTGCTCCCAAGAAGAAACCAAAACTCGGCAGCCTCAGCGATGCCGATCCAACTCTCCTGCAGGCGTTCGAGAAATTGGGAATTCCTCTTGAAGAACAGAAGCAGCTCGCCGGAGTTGCAGTCGATGCGGTGTTCGACAGCGTCTCGGTCGCAACCACGTTCAAGGAAAAGTTGAGCGAGCTCGGAGTAATTTTCTGCTCGATGTCGGAAGCACTTCAAAATCATTCCGATCTTGTTAGGAAATACTTAGGTACGGTCGTTCCATACACCGATAACTTTTTCGCTTCCTTAAATTCGGCGGTCTTCAGTGACGGCTCGTTTGCCTTTGTTCCGAAAGGTGTTCGCTGCCCGATGGAGCTCTCGACTTACTTTCGGATCAACGCATCTGAGACCGGACAATTCGAGAGAACGCTCATCGTTGCAGAAGAAGGGAGTTACGTCAGTTACCTCGAGGGTTGCACCGCTCCGATTCGCGACACGAACCAGCTTCACGCTGCAGTCGTCGAGCTTGTCGCTCTCGATCGCGCCGAGATAAAATACTCGACAGTGCAGAACTGGTATCCGGGCGACAAAGACGGCAAAGGTGGAATCTATAATTTCGTGACAAAGCGCGGCGCTTGTCGCGGTGTGAATTCCAAAATATCCTGGACGCAGGTCGAGACCGGCTCCGCAATCACGTGGAAATATCCGAGCTGCATTCTACAGGGAGATAATTCCATCGGCGAGTTTTACTCCGTCGCGATGACAAATAACCTGCAGCAGGCGGATACAGGCACGAAGATGATCCATATCGGAAAAAACACAAAGAGCACGATTATCTCGAAAGGAATTTCTGCCGGCAGAAGTAACAACAGCTATCGTGGTCAAGTCAGAATCACAAAAAAGGCCGAGAACGCTCGAAACTATTCGCAGTGCGATTCTCTTCTTATCGGCGATAAATGCGGCGCGCATACGTTCCCGTACCTCGAAACAAACAACCCAACTGCGCAGGTAGAACACGAAGCTACCACGTCAAAGATCGGTGCGGATCAGATTTTTTACTTGAACCAAAGGGGAATATCGACCGAAGACGCGGTTCGATTGATCGTCAACGGTTATTGTAAGCAAGTATTCCAGCAGCTTCCCATGGAGTTTGCAGTGGAGGCGACACGGCTGCTCGGTATGAGCCTCGAGGGAAGTGTGGGATGATTGCTACAATCGGCTATTTGCTGTTGGCAATTATCATAGAGGAACTCAATGTTAGTAATTAAAAATCTGTTCGTATCTATCGAAGAAAAAGAAATTTTAAGAGGGATCGATCTAGAAGTAAACGCAGGCGAAGTCCATGCAATCATGGGACCTAACGGCTCAGGCAAAAGCACGCTTGCCAACGTTCTTGCGGGCCGCCCGGAATATCAGGTGACAAGAGGCGAGGTGATCTATGAAGGAAAAGATCTTTTAGCCATGTCGCCGGAAGTCAGGGCGCGAGAAGGAGTCTTTCTGGCGTTCCAGTATCCGGTCGAACTCCCGGGAGTCAACAACACAACTTTTCTTCGTGCCGCGTTGAATGAGGGTCGCAAGTACAGAAACCAACCCGAAATCGGTGCAGGACAATTCCTCTCGCTGCTTAAAAAGAAGATGCAGCTCGTCGAGATGACGGACACTTTATTGAGCCGCTCCGTTAACGAAGGATTCTCCGGTGGTGAAAAGAAACGCAACGAAATTCTGCAGATGGCGGTGCTCGAGCCGAAATTGTCGATACTTGACGAGACCGATTCCGGTCTCGATATCGACGCGCTTCGAATTGTCGCAAATGGTGTCAATAAACTTCGCTCGAAAGACAATGCGATTATTCTTGTGACACATTACCAGCGTCTTCTCAATTACATCGTGCCCGACTTCGTGCATGTCCTTTATAACGGCAAGATTGTAAAATCCGGCGGCAAAGGTCTGGCGCTCGAGCTCGAAGAAAAAGGCTACGATTGGTTGAAGGAAAAAGACGCAACGGTTGCCGCAGAATAATAATTTGATCGGACAATGGCTGACAGTAGTCAAATAAAAAACTGGTATATATCGCTCTTCAAGGATTTTGAAAACCATTTGAATGGAGAGAAGTCTTCCCGGTTTCACAAACTTCGCAAGGAAGCGATTACAAAGTTCGCTGAGCTTGATTTTCCCGATTTACACCAGGAAGATTGGCGGTTTACGGATGTGAGCCCGATCCTGAAATACAATTTCAACTATTCGACCAAAGGAATCCTTCCGTCGAAAGACGAATTCTTGAAATACACATTTGAAGGAATGGAAGCTCATATCGTTGTATTTGTAAACGGTTTTTATTCGCCTGAGCTTTCGATTCTTCATCCGCCGCCGGCTGGGACAATAATGGGAAGCCTTGCGGCGGCGATGAAGCAGGGCGATGAGAGAATTCAAGATTGCATTTTGAAACGTACTGCTTCAGATATAAATACCTTTACAGCCCTCAACACGGCGTTCGCAGTAGATGGTGCGTTCGTTTACATCCCGGAAAACACAGTGGTAGAAAAGCCCATCCATCTCATGTTCTTTTCGCACCTGGCAGACAAAACGATTTCGCAACCGAGAAATCTTATTGTCGCCGGTAAGAATTCTCAAGCGAGAATTATCGAGCATTACATCGGCACGGGCAAAGACGTTTATTTCACAAATACCGTGACTGAACTCTATCTGGGTGAGGGCTCAAACGTTGAAACTGTCAAGGTCCAGGTGGAAGGCATGAACGCTTACCACATTGCGACAACAGAAGCAGTATTGGAATCGAACAGCAATTATGAATCGCAGGCGGTATCTCTTGGTGCGAATATTTACAGGCACAATTTGAATGTTATTTTGAAGGGGGAAGGCGGAAATGCCGCGCTCGAAGGATTGTACCTCACTTCCGGCAGCCAGCTTTCCGATACCCACTCGCTGATCGATCACGCGGCTCCCCACTGCACGAGCCATGAAAATTACAAAGGCATCCTGGATGACAGCTCCCGCGGTGTCTTCAACGGAAAAATAATGGTACGGAAAGGTGCACAGCAGACAAATTCGTACCAGGAAAATAGGAACATAATTTTATCTAATGATGCAAAAGTAGACACCAAACCGCAGCTTGAAATTTTTGCCGATGATGTGAAGTGCTCGCATGGTGCGACCGTCGGTCAGCTCAACAAAGAATCGATTTTCTATCTGAGGTCGCGCGGAATTGGAGAAGAAGAGGCAAAATTGATTTTGATCTACGCATTTGCTAACGATGTGCTAAAAAATGTTAAGATTGAAGAAATCCGGAACTCGCTCGAAACGGTTTTGTCGAACAGGTTTTTGAAAGTCCAGCAGGCTAACAGGTGAAGAGGTAAAAATGTCTGAAGAGCCAAGCACGAAAGTCATAGATAAAAAAGGAATTGAAGATAAAGTCGTCGACGCCATAAAGGAGTGCTACGATCCTGAAATTCCCGTCAACATCTGGGAATTAGGGTTGGTATACGAGATAATTGTCAGCGACGATTTCGTCGTCCATGTAAAGATGACGCTTACTGCTCCCGGCTGTCCTGCGGCGCGGTCGCTGCCGATCGAGGTACACGAAAGGGTCGCACAGATACCTGAAGTCAAGGATGTCAATGTCGAGATTGTCTGGGAGCCGCCATGGACGCCTGAGATGATGTCACAGGAAGCGAAACTGGAATTAGGATTCATGTAAACGGAACGCTGTTCACTGAACGGCAATGAGGTTGAAGGATTATGAAAGTTAGTGCACAAGAAGAATATGGTTTGCGCTGTTTGCTGCGCATCGGGAGTGCGGATCAATCGGATGGTCTGACGATCCCGGAGATAAGCAGGATGGAAGGGTTGACTCCGGCAAACGTCGCAAAACTTCTCCGGATACTGCGTCTTGGCGGATTCATAGAGAGTGCACGCGGACGATCGGGTGGATACAAGCTGGCCCGGTCGGCAGATCGAATCATCGTCGGAGACGTTTTGACGCTGCTGGGCGGGAAGATTTACGAAGAAACGTTTTGCGGTTCACACACCGGCGCAATCGACGTGTGCAATCATATCATCGACTGCTCGATGCGCTCCCTCTGGCGATCTGTGCAAAGCGCGGTCAATGTCGTCCTGAAGAAAATAACGCTGAGAGATATGCTCGGGAACGAAAGAGTGGTGACGGAATTAGTTACGGCATTGAATAAGGAAATTGCAGAAAGTCAGACGGCTTAGCAAAAAGTCATTCAGGCGATTCGTTTCTTAAACAGCTCAACGATCGCCGGCGTGATGTCAACGATAGATTCTAATTTTCCCTTAAAAAAATCAACGTGCTCGCCTGCTACTGCGGTGAGCGATGAATTGAGTGTGTGAGTTCTCACGGAGAGGTCCTCTACGTTCCCGTGATCGCTCGATATCAGGATTGTCAGATTTCTCAGCCCGTCTTCCACGATTCCCCCGAGAAATTCGTCGAACGTTCTCAACACTTTTTCTGCCATCGCCTTGTTCTGATCGTGCCCCGCCTTGTCCGTCAGGAAGAATTCGAACATTGTAAAATCATGTTTGTCCGCAATCCGTCTAAGGATTTTTCCCGAATCGAAAGGCATCATCGGTTTGATGTCTGAATAGCCGAGATTTGAATCCCACCTTTCAGCAGTTATGTCGGCGGAAATTCCATCGCCGCTCCGAAGCGAGTCGGCCGTGCAAAGCGGAACGCCGCTCATAATGCATGAGAGCGTCGTAGCGCTAAGCCTTCGCTGGCCCGACTCGACATATTCGAAAAACTGTCTAGGGAATGCATTCGCAAAGTGAACCTCTGCGCCCAGACTCTTCAGTGACTTAAAAATATTCTTGTCTTCGAGAATCGGCCGAATCTGCGAATGCGGATAGGGGCCGAAGTGCATCCCGATAGCCTGGGCAGCGTTGACTCCCGTGAATAGCGTTACCTGTCCCGTGCCGCTTTGGGGCAATCCTTCAACGCCAAGGAGCGCATCACATGGCTGGATGAAAGTTGTGCCGTTCTGCATCGAAGGATTTCCCTTCGACGGGATGCCGCCAAAGATCTTTTTTATATGTTTGAGGTCAACGGAGAAGAATGGATTTGTTTCAGGATCGTCATCGCCGATTCCGACACCATCTAGAAAGAGAAAGAGGAAATGCGGTGCGCCGGTCACATACGCCTCAAGAGAAAGCAGTCCGCGCTTGCCTCACCGTCATTTGCCGTCAAGATCATTTTCTACAGTATCAATTATTATTGTCACCGGTCCGTCATTAACCAACTCAACATCCATCATCTCGCGAAAAATTCCTGTCGCGACTTTTTCTTTACCGAGAGATTTTTGGAGGCATCCGACAAAATAATTATATAATCGTTCCGCAGGCTCCGGTCTTGCCGCTCTCATGAAGTTCGGGCGATTTCCCCTCCTTGTTTCTCCGTAAAGAGTGAACTGGGATACAACCATCGCTGAGCCGCGGGTGTCCTTGACCGAAAGATTCATTTTTCCCGCAGAGTCCTCAAAAATCCGGAGCGCGGCAGACTTATCGGCAAGACTGCGCGCATCGGTTTCAGAATCTTCTTCATGCACGCCGAGGAAAATCAGAATGCCCGGACCTATTTCACTTTCAATTGCCCCATTTATTCTCACCGCGCATTTCCTGACCCGCTGGATAACGGCCTTCATTTAAAACCTTGCACTCACAACCCGATCAATATTGGAAAGATCTTTCCTGGTTTGAACTTCCTGACCGCCGGCTTCGATGAAAATTTTCTTGACATCTTTCGTCTGATCGAACGATGTCTCTACGAAAACCCATCCTTCCTGATTCAGAAAAACCCGAGACATTTGCGAGATTTTTTTGAAGAACGTCAAGCCATCGGCACCGTCACTCAGCGCATCAAGGGGTTCAAACTCTTTTATATCGGCGTCGAGGGTCTTAAATGCTGATTCGCAAACATACGGAGGATTTGAAACGATAATGTCAAATCGTCTATTGAAAACATTTTCTGTGATCGTCAAAAAATCCACCTCGACGAACTCGATCCGTTCTTCCGTCCCGGTCAGCTTCGCATTCTCGTGTGCCAAGCCTAGAGCATCTTTGCTCTTATCGAGCGAGGTGATTCGGGAGTTTGTCAAGAATTTTGCGAGTGCAACATCGATGCAGCCCGACCCCGTTCCGATGTCGAGAATATTCAGATTATCCTTCTGTGAAAGGCGAGTCCTGCAATGTTCGATGACGGTTTCGACGAGCGTTTCTGTCTCCGGCCGCGGGATGAGTGCACGGCGGTCGGTTTTCATCTCGATGGAATAGAAATTAGTCTTGCCGAGGATGTACTGTACCGGTTCATGAGCGAGCCTTCTCTTCAGCAGAGCTTTGAATCTTTCAAGTTCGTCTTTCTTCAAAGGCTGGTCATGCTTGACGTAAAGATCGAATCTTTTCATTCCGAGCGTTGTGGAGAGAAGGAGTTCGATGTTCAGTCGCGCTTCATCAAAACCTTTTTCGGTGAGATAGTCCGTCCCCCACTTGATCATTTCCAGAACTGTCCAGATTTTTTTCCCGCTCATCGAGTTTAAAATAATAGGATATGCGGGACGCCGCAAGGCGGCACTTGAACGGCCAATGCTACTCTCTAATCATAAGTTTTTACAGTAGATTCTTTTCGACCGGATTTATATCGTAGTCTGGACGACGTCAACCGAATGAGTTTCTGATAAACTCTCTACACCCGCTATTGAATTTAGTCCACGGGTATATCTGTAATAATCAAAGTACTTCGAGATGTCATCGGAATTTCTCTTTTCTCTGAGTCGTCTGCGAATCAGTTTTACGTTTTCAGGGTCAATGTCAATGCCTATCGAATTTCTTTTCAATTGCTGAGCAACGATGAGTGTCGTTCCAGTGCCGGCAAACGGGTCAAACACCGTGTCGCCGACCTTGCTTGACGACATGATTATCCTTAAAAGCAAAGCAATTGGAGATTGCTGCTTATGCCACCTCTTGCCATTTTCCATCCTTATGGCCTCATCGCCGGCAAAATAACCTGAAGTCAATTCACGAATATCGTCCCAGATGTCGGTAAGAAAAATTCCTGAGTCCCTATCGCGCCTATATTCAGGAGGAAGAGGAGGCGATATTCTAAGCCGGTTGAAGACTCTCGGCTTTTCACCTTTGACAGCGTAAGCGATTACCTGAAATTGCTTTCCATATCTATTCGTACCCGGAACCGCAGATGTTTTCTTTTTCCATATTATTAAGTTCTGGAATGACCATCCAGTTTTTCTCAGAGTACTAAGGACGAATTCGGTATTTTTCTCGCGCTGCATGAAATAGACAGCTCCGCCATTTACGGTGCGATTGAAGATTTCCCGCGAAGTTTTTTCCATCCACTCCCAATAATCTTCTTGCGGCAATCTATCATCGAAAAACTTGTATTCTTTTCCCTGATTGAACGGCGGATCCAAAAATGACAAGTGAAATTCTTTAGACGGATTTTGACTGAACCAATCAATTACGTCGGCATTCGATAACTCATAGCTGATGGTTGCTCGCCGATGGCTCATTCGTGATAATATACTTTACAGCCGAGTCTAATGCATTTCTTCCGTAGATTTGCTCTCGAGTATCTCCACAATGTTGTCGCCGATGTCTCCTTTGGGTTCCTCGACAATTCTGCCTATCTCTTTCCCATCATGATAGAAAATAAATGTCGGGACTTTTTCAATGTTGAGCCCGGCCGTCAGCTGGTCACGCCAGCCCTTGGAACGCGGCACCGTTATGAATCCGATTTTGCGTGCCAGTGCGGTACTGTCCATGATGCTGAGGAACATCGGAACCCACATGTGGCTGTCGGAGCACCACGAGCCTAAGACGATCAGCACTGAATCGCCTGCCTCAAGGGAGTCTATCTGATGAATCAACTTCACTTGCGGCTTGTATACAGAATAGTTTTCCCTGTACCATGATGAATCCTGAAATGCCGATCTTTCGACAGGACCGATCAGGATCCTCTCCTGAGAAATAGAATCCGTAGCAACGGTCTGAGCATCGGTCACATTGGAAAGCGCCGACGCAATCGCGATTGCCATGATTATTTTCATGTTCTTCCCCGGTCACCAAATGGAAAATTCGGGAAGGCAAGCATTGCGGAGGATTCTCATTGATCGGCTCTTATATCCACACCCCACATCAATTTTGTCCGCAGCAGGTTGAAGAAGCCGTTCTTACTCTTCCTGAGAAGTTTTATTCTGTATGGCGCAAGGGAGACTTTGAGTTCCGCAGGCTGTGTGAGGACTTGTGACGTCTGTCCGTCGGCGCTCACCATGATTTGTTTCTCCCCCATAGGCTGAGAGGCCGATCGTACCACGATGCGGATTTCGGAATCGTCGGGAACAATTACAGGACGCGCGGTGAGTGTGTGCGGCGATATCGGGCTTATCGCGATGACGCGGCTTTCCGGCGAGATTATCGGACCGCCCGTGGACAGCGAATAACCGGTCGAGCCGGTCGGCGTACTGATGACTATGCCGTCGGCACGATACGTAATCAGATATTCCGAATCGACATAGGTCTCCAAATCTATCATTCGCGAGGAGCCGGCTTTGTCGATGACGATATCGTTCAACGCAAATATCGTCGAAGACTTGCCATCTTTTTCAAACGAAGCCTGCAGGGTTGCCCGTTCCTCGAGATTGAACTTTCCCTTGAAGAGCTCATCGATGCTGTTTCTCAATTCATCGAAATTCAGCTCTGCCAAAAAACCCAGTTTGCCGAGATTAATTCCGAGGATCGGCTTGCCGCTCCCTCCGACGAGTTTTGCGGTTCGCAGGATTGTACCATCTCCGCCGAGGGAAACGATGATGTCCGAGCAGCTGGCGATCTCGGAATACTGCATACTGGATTTGCCTGCGTCGTAGTTGCACTTTGTCTTCATTTGTGCGGCGATTTCATGCTGAACCGTGAATTTTATCTTCCGTTCCTCGAGGATCCCGATCAACGCGCAGGCAGTTTCGCACGTCGAGGGTTTCGCAATGTTGCCCACGATTCCTATCAAAAGGTTTTTCGGCGGGACAAATTTACTTTTCATCTCCGGTCTGTGAGTTCAATCCTTGTTCATTTTATGTTAAACCCGATAAAATTTCAATTACTTAAGAAGCTTCAACCCGGCCTGCCAGATTGTTTTCTCGCGCGCTGCATCAGGGCCGTTTATTGTCGCCTTGCGAAATTGCTTCAAAATGTCTTCGACTTTGGGATTGTCGATCTTGGCGTTCTCCAGCCGTACCACTAAGATCGCGTCGATGATCGGAACCTGAATATTCTTCTCATCGACGTAGAATGAATCCAGCCGATCACGAATCTGACCGACGTCCATGCCGATAAAAACCCGGTTGAAATCGATCGCGTCAGCTTTCAGATCGGCGTGCTGCGACCAGAAGGAAGACATATTATCCAGTCCGTCGACGTAAAATGTTTTGCGGGACAGAGTCTCGGTGGGTGTGCCGATAACGAGGTTTTTCCATGTTATACCGTTCTGCGCACCGATCATCGGCTCCTGTGCTCGCGCAGTACAGATACCGCCGAGAAATGTCATCAACGCCAGCAGCAACGAGTTTCTTCTCATATTTTTCTTTTCAAGAATCCTCATTTGATACCTCTCATGAAATTACGGCGTCCTAATACTCTATACTCTCCAATTCTACCATTCTACAGCCGTAGCTTCTTCCATTTCTTCGCCGATTCGATTGCTGAAACTATCGTCTGGAAATCCATGTATGCTTTTTGGAATGTACTTAGGGGTTCCTTTCCATTGACAATGCAGTCGTAAAAATCTTCAAGCTGATGCTGGTATCCTCTCTCGGTCTCAATTCTTTCCTCGATTTCCTCCATGTGCTGACGTTTCAACGTGACAACATTTCCCTCCATTACAATCGTTCCTTTGTCGCCCAAGATCATAAGTCTGCTCTCGTTAACGCCCTGGGCACTGAAATACATATTGAATATTCCGTTTACTCCATTTTCAAAGACAAACTGGAACGACATGGAATCCATTCTTCCTATCGCCGGATTCACGCTTCGATTGAAGGCGATTCCGGATTTGATATCACCGAAGAGATCGCGAAGCACCGCGATGTTGTGAATTCCCGCATCCGTCACGAAACCGCCCGGGTATTTGTGGTCAATGCGCCACTTCGTCTTTGCGTATTTGTTGTCGGTGTCGGTCACTGTGAACTGATCCCAGAACACCGAGTAAGGCCCGCCGATCTTTCCATCATGGATCATTTGCTCTATTCGTTTGAATACGGGGTTATACCTGTAGTTCTCTGCGACCATCATGACCTGTTTGTATTTTCCGACAAGCTTGGTCATCATCCTGGCATCGTGAAGACTTGAAGCAATCGGCTTTTCGACAATCACGTGCTTTCCCGCTTCGAGAGAATCTTTTGTCGCGACAAAATTAAGTTCAACTGGAAGGATGATATCAACCGCTTCAACTTTCGGATTTCTCAACATCTCATGATAATCAAGGACGTACGGCACGCCGCCGACGAGTTGAGAGAATTCTTTCGCCTTTCCCTCGCTGTGATTGCACACCATAACGATCTCGAATTTATCCTTCAAATTTTGAAGAGCGGGAAGATGCAGGTCCTTCGCTGCGATTCCGGTGCCGATAATTCCGAGCTTAACTTTCACCAGCCAACTCCTTTTGTCTCTTACTAAATTTAGTTATGCGTGATAGCTTTTAAAAATTTTTCCTGTTATGGCTCGATTGACAACAGTCCAATCTTTTTCCCTCTGGTTTCGGGAAAGGTCCATATCCAAATTCCTGTCAACACCGCAAATAGCGCAGCAATGGAAATTCCTCCCGAAAGCCCGTAGGTTTTTGACGCGACGGCGATCGCAATCGGCGTGAAGAATTGGATGCCGCGGGCGAGATTGAAGGACGTTCCCATCGCGGTGTTCCTTATGCTTGTCGGAAATAGTTCGGTGCATAGCGGTCCAAAACCGCTGAACACACCTGTGCCGAATCCCACGAGGAACATGAACCCCAAAATGAAAACCGGATACGCGACGGCCATATTCCACAAAACTGTAATCATTAGCAATCCGACTGCCCAAAGAATTGAATAAATTGTGAATGCTGGACGGCGTCCTATCATGTCCGCAGTGAACCCAAAAGAAAAGTATCCCAGAACTCCGCCTCCCTGCGTCACGATCATCCACAAGGCCGATCGGGTCATCGTGAAATGTCGCTGCTCATGAAGGTATCCTGGCAGCCATGAATAAGTGAACCAGTATGCCGACATCAAGAAAACAGCGAGCAGCAGTGATCGCAGGAAAATCTTGAGGTAATCCTTCGATAGGAGGAGACGGAATTTTGCTCCGCGTTCACGCTCGAGATTCAATAAATCTCCCGAAGGGATCCATTCAGGCAACTTCCCGTCCGCGACGATTCGTCTATGCGCGAGCCAGATGTCCGACTCCGGGAGATGCTTTCGCACGAACACTACGAGAACGGCGGGAACTACCGAAACAAAGAAACATATCCTCCATCCGATTGCAGGTTCCAAGAATCCTCCGACGACCGATGCAAATATGATCCCTATCGGAGCCCCGGTCTGCATTATCGCACTGAAACGGCCGCGAATATTCGGTGGAAATGTTTCTCCTATTAGAGTTTGTCCGGTTGCCCACTCGCCTCCTACTCCAAGACCGGTGACGATGCGAAATACGAGTAGCGTTTCTATATCCGAGGCAAATCCGCTCAGAAACGTACCAACGCTGTACGTAACGATTGTCCACTGAAGGACACTTTTCCTGCCGAATTTGTCGGAGAGGAATCCGAAGATTATGCCGCCGAGCGCAGTTGCCGCTAGAGATGCCCCCATGATTAAGGAGACCGAGACATTTGAAAGCGCCAACTCTTTTCCTATGGGGATCAGCAGGAAGGTAAACAGGATCAGATCGTAAAAATCGAATACCCAGCCCGCCCAGCTGAGAGCGAGTATCCGGAAATGTTCTTTGGTCGGAGATTCCGATTCGTTAAGAAACTTCATCGGAATTCTCCATCGCTAACCTTTCTCGCATTCGCCATTATTCTAACAGGTAGTATAAGGTGTCACCGAACACCGAATAAAAATGTCCGAAGGTCAATGAGGTGTCATGAATTGCCACTCCAAACGAATCTGCAAACGCAGGGTCGCAGTAATAGCCAGTGTAATTTTGTTGGATATCGGATGCCAGTCCGTGCATATAATAGTGGCAGTTCCCTTTGTGCACATCTCCGGCATAGTAACCGCTCCAGTACCAGCCCAATGAGTCATTTGAACCCGAGTTAAGTCGCTTCATATAAAATGTGGATCCGAAAATAGTTTCGACGATGTCAAAAATATTGCTGCTGTAAAAAGTTGAATCGTAGGAGAATCCGTAACCACCGGCATAAACCTGCTGTTGAAAATTTTGGATCGTTGCCGGAGTCGTAGTCATTTTAATCAGAAGCGAATCGTAAAAACCATTGGATGACAAACCATAACGCCCCTGGCTTCTCACGGTAAACGCTATCTCTGTTGTGCTTATGGAGAGTAAAGGCGTGGTTCCGTTAAAAGTTAAGCTGCCTTGGATCAAGTTGAACAGCGGTCCATTTTCATAGGCTATGCCGTTAACGCCGACCGATATGTTTTTCAAGTAGGAATCTATGGAGAATAAATTGTACGGGATTGTATCTCCTGCATGAAAGCCCTCGAAATTTTGAGCAAAGTAAAACACCAGGTCAATCGAGTGACCGGAACCCCTGTAGGAATATACACCATCGTTGAAGCTGAGATTCCTGCTGGAGAGCGCGTTGAAATCTAGCCCGGTCTCTGCCATCCCTAAGATTAAGCCGCAAACGAGACGCTTTAATGTTGTACCATCTTCACAGTATCTTGCAACAACTACCATGTCCCCGTCAATGACATATGCAAGGCCATCTTTGGAAATAGTTGAGTTGCAGACCCTGATCGAATCCTTTTTCTGCGAGTTATTACCTCGTCCGTTATTATTGTCTGCAGGATTGGTACAGACGATGAGAGAGAGAGACAAACCAATCAATATCGGCAGCACCGTAGATTTCTTTGTAGATAGTTTCATGCCCTGCTCCTTCGATTTAGTTTACAGGAAACTCATTCAAGGTAAATGACGGTCCGCAGTTTTCCAAGATTCCGAATAAAAGGGTCTTAGCTGTTTGATTTTCGAACAGCTGCAAGCTCAGAAATATCCCCACTTTCCAAAATTTTTCCGGAATAACCCTTAGCAGATGCTGTTATCATTGAGATACCAACTTCCTCCAATGTGCAAATGTAATTTGGCAAAATCATTTTCAAAAAGGGATACAGTACTCCTACCGCTTTCGAAATAGTATAAGCATTTCTTAATCCTCTGATAGGTTTTATAAAGCCCGGCCTGAACATATATGTAGCTTTAAATGGAAGCTTCATGAGATCGTTTTCAGTTTTCCCTTTTACTCTTGCCCACATCAGCCTGCCTTTCTCCGTGCTATCCGTCCCCGCTCCTGAAACGTAGCAGAACGTCATATAAGGATTGAGTTTCGATAGTGCAGTTGCCGCCCGCATCGTGAGATCGTACGTGATGCGGGTATAATCCTTCTCATTCATTCCCACTGAAGAAATTCCGAGGCAGAAAAAGCAAGCGTTGTAACCGCTGAGACTTGCTTCGATTGATGTGTAATTGAAGAAATCATTATGGATGATCTCTTTCAGTTTTACATGCTCCACGTTGCACGACCTTCTGCCGATAACCAATACAGATTCGACATCGGGATGTTTCAGACTCTCATGGAGCGCTCCTTCTCCGACCATGCCTGTGGCGCCGAAAATTATGACTTTGAGTTTCATTTCGTGGCCCTATTCTTCGTGGACATGATTGAATCTCCTGATAAGCAAGTGTTGACCTCTTCTAATAATATGGAACGTCGGAGCACTGCCGTGTTTTCGTTCCGCTCACTCAGATATTAATGTGCCATGGCGATAAATAAAATGCCGCCGGCAGCCTTCTTTAAATCTAAAACATCGGGTGGCTGTTCGCAGCCTTTTCTGGAACGGCCTGGCCAACATCCCAGTGTTCCACAATCTTGCCGTTCTCTATTCGGAAAATATCGATTACTGAAAAAATCTTTGCGCCTTCGTGACTTCTTGTGTGAATGAAAACCAAGTTCCCATCCGCAGCGAGGTGCTGGATATCTATTTTCTCTTTGGGTGCATCCTTGAACCACTGTTTGCACGCATCGATCAAAGCTTGCTTTCCGTCGGCGACATAGGGATTATGCTGAATATAAACGTCGCCCATGTATTTATTAATCGATTCGATGTTTTTGTCGCCGAATAATTCCTGGTAAAAATCGGCAACCATCTTTTTGTTGTTTTCAAGCGCAAGTTTTTCTTTCTCGCAATCGGAAAGTTGTTGTCGCGGCACCAGGTAGCCTCCGTAAAACATTGCTGATGTCAGCACCAGAACGATGAAAGACATCTTCATTTTTCACTCCTCCTTTTGTTGTTCGACCAATCGATGAAAGACCTTGCTCGGAAAACTAAACGGCCCGCAACAAATTTTCAAGTTTTCGTAATAAACACCTTACAATTATTTGATTTTCAGGTCTCTCTTATCTAATTTATCAAGTGCACGGCAGAACTATTCTCAGGGATAAGTTTTTTTTCTACCTCGCACCGCCGCTGTCTTTAAACGAATCGCAATCTCCCGATATCTACCTCAAAACGAGAATCACATTCTCACTCGCCGGCATTTTTCTGACACTTGCATTTGTGACTCTTCTGACTTTCACGGGCCTGCGCACGTTCTTTGTGCATCTGTCTTCAATCAGCCCAAATGTTTACGTGCAATTCCTCCTTTTCGTTTTCGCGATTGAGATTCTCTTCTCAGTCATCAGGTTTCCCCTTGACTATTATTCGGATTTCTTAACAGAGCATCGCTTTGAACTTTCCAACCAGACATTTTCGAAATGGCTTTTCAGAAAATTGAAGGGTGCACTGGTAGGCAGCATCCTCGGCGTGATCCTGCTTTTTGCTTTCTATTATCTTTTGATTCATTTTCCGAGTGCGTGGTGGCTCCTTTTCGCCGCGTTCTTTTTCGTATTCCAGATCTTTGTAGCGCAGTTATTTCCGACGGTAATACTTCCGTTGTTTTATAAACTCAAACCCTTATCGAATGAAATATTGTGCGACAAGTTGAGCAGGCTTGTTGAAAAATTCGGGTATAGAATGAGCGGCGTTTTTTCTTTCGACCTGAGCCGTGAAACACGGAAGGCGAACGCCGCGCTCACCGGGCTCGGGAGATCGAGAAAGATCATCATAAGCGACACGTTGCTAGAAAATTTCTCCGAGGATGAAATTGAAGTTGTGCTTGCTCACGAACTCGGCCATTTGGTGAAGCACCATATGATGAAAGGAATAATCGTCAGCGCGGTCGTGAGCCTGATCGGATTTTATATCGTTGCACAAGTGTATTTTTCTTATACTGCCGCACTTCATGTCCCGTCTTACGATCTGATGGCAATTCCCTTTCTCGCACTCGCGTTGACTGTCTTAGGGATCATAGCGATGCCGCTCGGAAATTTCTTTTCTCGGAGAATAGAACACGAAGCGGACCTCTTTGCTCTGGATAACACCGGAATGCGAAAAGAATTTGCCGAATCGATGAGGAAACTCGGCAGGTTGAACCTCGTTCCTGAAAATCCTCCCGCATGGATCGAAAAGATTTTCTTCAGCCACCCGTCAATCGGTGCGCGAATAAAGGCCGCGGTTCCGGAAAGCCTGACGAGGGTGACGCAGTGAGATTCTTATTGGGAGCAATCACGGCCGGAATTTTGACGATAATTTTCTCCGCATTCTACCTCCTGACCATTCCGTTCGACAAAAAAAACCGAACATTCTCCTTCTTTGCTTATCATTGGTCAAATACGGTGCTTAAGGTTTCGGGAATTAAAGTCAGAGTCGTCGGTTTGGAAAAAATTGATTTATCCAAACCATATATCTATGTGTCAAACCATGCGAGCATGTTCGACATAACAGCAGTGGTGGTGGGTGTAAACAGGTACGTTCGGTTTCTCGTGAAGAGGGAGATCGGCAGGATCCCGATTTTCGGATGGGCGACTGCGAGAGCGCACATCATGGTCGATAGGAAAAGCGGGACAGACGCGGCGAGAGGTCTTGGAAGGGCCGCGCAGAGAATCGCGCTCGGAGAAAGCATGATCCTTTTCGCCGAAGGAACACGGACAAGAGACGGCAAAATGCAGCCTTTCAAGCGAGGCGCTTTCGCTCTCGCTATCGAGGCAGGAGTCCCGATCGTCCCGCTGACTATCCTAGGAAGTTTTGCGATCATGAAGAAAGGAAGCATCGGATTGCGCAAAGGCGAGATCACGATCATCGTTGACGCACCGGTCGACATTTCGGAGTATCACGACAAACGCGGGTCGATAGAATTGATGAATAAAGTTCATGGCATTATTGAGAGAAATTATTACGGAGAAAAAGGTATTAACAGTTAGCTGCTGGTTGCCGGCGGCTGAAAGGGAGTAGCACATGGCAGTAACGATAAAAGATGTTGAACATATCGCAAAACTTGCGAAGCTGGAATTCGATGAAGATGAAAAGGTGAAGTTCACGGAGCAATTCAACGAGATACTTGCATTCATGGAGAAGCTGAATGAACTGGATACCTCGAATGTCGAGCCGCTGTCTCATGTAATCGAGCTCCAAAATGTTTTCCGCGAAGATGAGGTTAAACCGTCCACTTCAACTGAAGAGGCGCTGAAAAATGCTCCGTCCAGGACGGACAGGTTCTTTAAGGTACCAAAAGTGATTGGATAAAATCTGATGGCCAAGAATTTAAAAACCGTCGCGATCATTCCCGCACGTTACGCATCGACCCGGTTTCCGGGTAAGCCTCTCACGCATATCGCAGGTACGCCGATGATCCAGCATGTGTACGAAAGGGTGAGCGCCGCGAAGAAAGTCGACGATGTTTTCGTTGCAACCGACGACAAACGGATTGCGGAATCGGTAAGCAATTTCGGCGGAAAGTTTGTCATGACTCCATCCGCACTGAAAAGTGGAACCGACCGATGTGCAGCAGCGGCAAAGAAAATCAAAGCAGACGTTGTAGTAAATGTCCAGGGAGATGAACCGGT
The DNA here is from genome assembly GCA_035515795.1 of Candidatus Acidiferrales bacterium. Classification (NCBI taxonomy): domain Bacteria; kingdom Pseudomonadati; phylum Acidobacteriota; class Terriglobia; order Candidatus Acidiferrales; species Candidatus Acidiferrales bacterium. The sequence continues at coordinate 335,154 of DATJAY010000035.1, forward strand.
CATATCGCCAAAGACGATCGATGCGGTAATCTCCGTTCTTCTTAAGTCGCGCGAAAACGTCGTGTCGACGGCCGCGGTGCCGATCCATAATAACGATGCGATTTTCTCCGAAAACACGGTTAAAGTTGTTGTTGATAGAAACGGAGATGCGCTGTACTTCAGCAGGAGCGCGATACCTTTTTTGCGGGGAGTGCATCAAGGAAATTATTCAAAGGGCTACAGATTCTTGAAGCATCTTGGCATATATGTTTATAGGAACAGTTTTCTCCAGAAGTTAACCGGACTTAAAGAAACGCCTCTTGAAACCGCGGAAAAATTGGAGCAGCTTCGTGTTTTAGAAAATGGTTATAAGATAAAAGTAGCCATTGTAGATGAGGACACGATTTCGGTCGATGTACCGTCCGATATAATTGCCGTGGAAGATTTTTTATCAAGTCAATCTCAAGACAGGGACATTTAAATTGGCTAAGCGGAACATAAAATATATTTTTGTCACGGGCGGCGTCGTTTCGTCGCTCGGAAAAGGAATCGCAGCCGCCTCGCTTGGCTTGCTTCTCAAGTCGAGAGGACTCAGCGTCGCAATGCAGAAGTTTGATCCGTACATAAACGTCGATGCCGGCACGATGAACCCGTTTCAGCACGGCGAAGTTTATGTTACTGACGACGGTGCCGAAACAGATTTGGACCTCGGTCACTATGAGCGTTTCCTGGACATAACTACAACGCGGGCGAACAACACCACAACGGGGCAAATCTATTATGAGGTGATCTCGAAAGAAAGGCGCGGCGATTATCTCGGAGCCTGCGTCCAGGTCGTTCCGCATGTCACGGACGAAATAGCGAGGCGTTTTTCCCAGCCGTATGAAAACGGGAATTTTGATGTAGTCATTACGGAGATAGGCGGCACGGTCGGCGACATCGAAGGGCTTCCGTTTCTCGAGGCGATGCGGCAATTCATGCTGAGAGTCGGGAGAAGAAATGCGATCAACATTCACGTTACTCTCGTTCCGTTCATCGAAGCCGCGGGCGAGATCAAAACGAAGCCGACGCAGCACAGCGTAAAAAATCTGCTGGAGATCGGGGTACAGCCGGAGATTTTGATCTGCAGAACGTCGAAGAAGATTACGCGGGAAGTGAAGGAAAAAATAGCGATGTTCACGAACATCGAAGCCGATTCGGTCATCGAAGGGAGAGATGTGGAGACGATTTACGAAATGCCTCTCATATTCAGAAAGCAGCATCTCGATCAAATAGTTCTCGACAAGTTTAACCTTAATGCCAGAGAGCCGAATTTGTCCGAATGGGAGGAGATGGTTGGCCGAATAAAAAATCCCAAATACAATGTTAAGATCGGAATCTGCGGAAAATATACCGATCTTCGCGATTCGTACAAGAGTATACTCGAAGCTTTCATTCACGCCGGGTCCGAGAACGATGCTAAGGTGGAACTGAAATGGGTTGCCGCGGAAGATATTGAGCGGGATGGCACCGAAGCTCATTTGTCTGACATCGACGGACTTCTTGTGCCCGGCGGATTCGGCGAGCGCGGAATCGAGGGGATGATTATCGCCATCAAGCACGCGCGTGAGAAGAAACTTCCCTATTTTGGAATTTGCCTGGGGATGCAGACGGCGATCATTGAGTTCGCGCGCAACGTCCTCGGATGGAAAGACGCGAACTCGTCTGAGTTCAAAAGGACGGCACACAACGTTATCGATATCATGCCTGGCCAGAAAACCGTGAAAGAAAAGGGAGGCACAATGCGTTTGGGTGCGTACATCTGCATGTTGCAGAAAGGCTCGAAGGCTTATCAGGCATATGGGACGGAAGTAATAAGCGAGCGTCATCGGCACCGGTTCGAAGTGAACAACAAATTCAGGAAGAGAATCACGGATGCCGGAATGCGATTCAGCGGTGTGTCACCGGACAACCAGCTCGTCGAGATGGCTGAACTGCCCGATCATCCGTGGTTCGTCGGCTGTCAATTCCATCCGGAACTGAAATCGCGTGCCACGAAAGCGCATCCGCTGTTCAGAGAATTTGTCAGAGCCGCGCTGGAAGAAAAGATCAAAGACTGATTCCGCCGAGAAATCAAGTAGCAGCACAACGGACACTTCTCAAATAGCAGGTGGATTCGACTAAGGCAATTTGGGCACCAACGGGCAGCTCAGGGCAAGATCTTGCACGTGCTGGTCAAGTTTCTCCTCCGGTAAACCTGCGTGTGACGGATTTCCTTTCAACTTTCACGCTTGTTTATTAATTTTTATTAAGACAATTGGCACAGAGCGAAGTACATTTACAGTAATTTTTTTGATAGTTTCGTTGTTTTACTATTAAACGAATGTTTTTGGGAGGTAATATAAAATGAAATTTTTCATAGACACTGCAAATCTCGATGAGATAAAAGAAGCCGCCGAACTTGGCGTCCTCGACGGAGTGACGACAAACCCGAGCTTGGTTGCAAAAGAGAAATATGACATCAACTTTAGAGAATTGATCGGCGAAATCTGCAAGATAGTCCCGGGTCCCGTGAGCGCAGAAGTTGTCTCGACGGATTTCCAGGGTATGATGAACGAAGCGCACGAACTCAGCAAGATTGCTGACAATGTTGTAATAAAAATTCCGCTTCTGAAAGAAGGGCTCAAGGCAGTCAAGCGCCTGAAAGCGGAAGAAATCAAAACGAACGTCACGCTCTGCTTTTCGCCGAACCAGGCTCTTCTTGCCGCCAAGGCTGGTGCATCATTTATCAGCCCGTTCATCGGAAGGCTCGACGACATCAGTCAGGAAGGAATGGAGCTTATCGAGCAGATACTAACCATATACAGGAATTACGACTTCAAAACCGAAGTTCTCGTTGCCAGTGTCAGGCATCCGATGCATGTCGCTCAGGCTGCGATGCTGGGCGCAGATATAGTTACCATGCCGTTCAAGGTCATCGATCAGCTTATAAAACATCCGCTGACCGATATCGGGCTTCAGAAGTTTTTATCGGACTGGAAAAAAGTCGGCGCGTCTCAGACGGCTGCAGTTTCGAAATGAAGAGGACCCCGTTCAACGAGATTCATAAGAAATTGGGTGCGAAGATGGTGGAGTTCGCCGGGTTCGAAATGCCGGTGCAGTATTCGAGCATCATGGCCGAGCACAAGTGCGTCCGGCAGAGTGTCGGTGTATTTGATGTTTCACACATGGGAGAGTTTCTCGTTCGAGGAAGGGATTCCGAAGCGTTTCTTCAGCGGAATACTTTAAACGATGTGACCAAGCTTGCTCCGGGACAAGCCCAGTATACTGCACTGGTAAATGAAAATGGTTTTCTTCTCGACGATCTCATCGTTTACAGGTTTAGCGGTACGTCCCTTCCGGTGGCTGAAGCCTCGCCGGCGTATATGATTGTTGCAAATGCTGCTAACATCGAAAAAGACTATAAGACGTTTTCTTCCCGACTTTTCCCGCAAACGGGATCTTCGACTGGCGACGTGAGACTCGAAGATGTGAGCGACCGTACGGCACTTCTGTCCGTGCAAGGGCCGAAATCTATTGCGACTCTGCAAAAGCTAACCGGAATAGAATTGAGCTCAATCCAATATTACCATTTTGTCGAAGGCAAGATTGACGGGACCGATGCGATAATCTCGAGGACAGGTTATACGGGCGAGTTAGGATTTGAAATTTTCTTCACGGTAAACGGAACGAACCACGAAGAATTGTGGAATGAAATTTTTGAATCGGGGAGAGAGTTCAATATCATGCCGATCGGGCTCGGTGCGAGGGATACACTGAGACTTGAAATGGGTTACTGTCTTTACGGGAACGATATTGACGAAACTACAAATCCCATAGAGGCAGGATTGGGTTGGATAACAAAAATAGATAAAGGAGATTTTGTAGGCAAACAGGCAATCATAAAGGCGAGACAGAATATTGCTCGGAAGCTAGTGGGGTTCGAGATGGAAGAGAGCGCCATACCACGCCACGGCTACGAGATTCACTCGGAGAGCGGGAAAACTCAATTCGCGGAACGAGTCGGCTGCGTCACGAGCGGAACTTTCTCGCCATCGCTCGAAACGGGAATCGGCATGGGTTATGTCGAAGCATCGAGGGCGGTGGAGAACAGCGACATTTTCATCGATGTTCGCGGAAAGAAAGCGCGGGCACGGGTCGTCAAACTTCCGTTTGTCGATAATCATTCGCGAGCTGGGATTCAACTGTCGCAAACGAAAAACTGAGGATAGCAATGAAAATCGAGGTTTTCTTTTCACCCGCCGGTGTGGATGAACTCGGTATGCGCGGCAAAAATGTCGTCATCATTGACGTGCTCCGGGCATCTACCACGATTTGTACAGCTCTAAGAAACGGAGCCCGCGAAGTTATTCCCGCTCCGGATATCGAAAGCGCAACGAAAATTTCAACAAACCTCAGCGGCGATTCGCATCTCCTCGGCGGAGAAAGGCAGGGTAAAAAAATCGACGGCTTCGATCTCGGTAATTCTCCGTTCGAATATACTCCGGAGAAAGTCGGCGGTAAGACGATAATTTTTACGACCACCAACGGTGCGGGAGCAATGTATAAATGCCGTTATGCATCCATGGCTCTGGTCGGGGGTTTCGTCAACGCCTCTGCGGTAGCTCAGACGGTTGTCGACATCGGCGGAACGTGGACAGTTCTTTGCTCTGGCAGACAGGGTGGCTTTTCAATTGAAGATGCAACATGCGCAGGAATGATAATAGCGAAAGTCAATGCTGTCGTTAAAGTGGAGACGGACGATGCCGGATTGACATCGGTTATTTTATATAATAAGTTCAAGAAGGGCATCCTCGGAATGATGAAGCAGTCTGCGCACGGAAAATATCTGGTGTCGATTGGCTTCGAGGAGGATCTGAAATTTTGTGCCGAGGTCGATAACGTTCCAGTAATACCCGTAATTGAAGGAACTGGAATCAAGCTCAAGCAAAATAAGCTGGTGGTAAACGGCTAATCTGAGATTGAAAAGCGAATCGCGAATCGCCAATTACTAATTGCAGTCGTGACATATGCCTGAACCAAGAGAGAGACTCGAGAAAAATTTGAATCATAAGGACGGCGAGGCCCGGCAGGTCGAAATCGCTTCGGGGCGGGAAAGAAAGCCGGTCAAAGATCAGGTTCGCGGGAAAAGATCACTCAGGTCGGAGGTCATGAATTTCTCGCTAATTATAATTTCAATCCTTGCCGGCTTAAGCATAGTTTCGTATTCGCCTGCCGACGATGCAAACTCCGAGATAGGTTTCTTCGACATGTTCAGGCTGTTCCTGGGCGACGAGGCATTGCGTGCAAAGGCAGACGCGATTCATAACTGGCTCGGAATTTTCGGAGCGTACATCGCCAACTTCTTCGTTAATTCAACTCTCGGATATTTTGCGATCGCGTTTCCGGTCATTCTCCTTATCTTCAGTTGGACTGCACTTCAAAAGAGAGATTATGTTAAAGCCGCCCGGATCAGTACCATGGTGCTGATATACGGCATCGTCATCGCTGTCCTTTCGGGATACCTGAAGGCGCTTTACGGCACGGATAAATTCGGAAAAGAATGGTATGGACTCATCGGGGAGTTTTCTGCACTCGCCTTGATCCGCGCACTCGGAGCGGTCGGCGGTGCAGCAGTAATTTTTCTCGTCCTATTCTCTTTGGTTGTTTTCACTTTGAAGATTTCGCCTCAAGAGCTGGTAAATGCATTCATATGGTTGTTCTCCTTAATTTTTAAATCGATCGGTTCGCTGTTCGCTTTCATTTTCTCACGAAGAAAACCCAAGGGGGAAGTTGTAATTTCAAGGGACGATGAGAAAAGGGTTTTTCCCGTAGAACCTGTCAAAATTGTGCGCGAAGACGCCAGGACCAAGCATGATGCGAATTTGATCGAGGAGGCGAAAGAATTGGTCAAGCGGTCGTTTACCAGAGCGGAGGAAGCCGAAGAGGAAATCTCTGATGAGGAGCCAGAAGAGGGTCGAGAGAAATTGCTCATCACGAGAAAAGTAATTCCGCCGCCCCGGTTTACTGACAGCGAAACAGCGGAGTCGGTAAATCAGGATGAAGAGATCGAGTATACGCCGCCGCCTCTGGACCTCCTCGATGTTCCGGTTCAGGTGGATAAGATTTCCGACGACGAGCTTCGCGCAAATGCGGAGCTGCTTCGTTCGAAGCTGCAAGTCTTCGACATTGAAATAGAAAATGTCAGCGTGATACCGGGCCCGGTAGTGACTTTGTACGAGCTCGTTCCGGCGAGCGGCGTGAAGATCAGTCGGATCACGAGTCTTGAAGACGATCTTGCGCTAGCACTTCAGGCGCGGGGGATAAGAATAATCGCCCCGATACCTGGCAAGGGAGCGGTCGGCGTTGAAATTCCAAACCACAAGCCGCAGATCGTCAACTTCCGCAGCGTCGTCTCGTCTGCTAAGTTTCAGGACCTGCGGTTCAATCTTCCTATCGCAATGGGAAAAACTATTACCGGCGAGATTTTTGTTGACGATCTTTCGAGGATGCCGCACCTTTTGATCGCCGGTGCGACGGGGTCAGGCAAGAGCGTCGGCATTAACACGATCATGATGAGCATGATCTACAAACTCAAACCGTGGGAGATAAAATTTGTAATCATCGATCCGAAGAAAATTGAGCTTTCGCTATATAAGAAGTTGAGCAAGCATTTCCTTGCAGTGTCGCCCGATGTCGATGAAGAAATAATAACGGACGCAGGCAATGCAGTTCTCGCCCTCAAATCTGTCGAATCCGAGATGGACGACCGGTATTCCCTTCTTGCGAAGGCCGGGGTGAGAAATATTCAGGATTATAACAAGAAACTCGCAGAAGGCAAACTAAAGGAGAATGAAGAAACGAAATTCGTCAGGCTTCCGTACATCGTCATCTTCATCGACGAACTTGCCGATCTGATGCTGACTGCCGCTCACGAGGTAGAAGATCCGATCACGCGATTGGCTCAGCTCGCGCGTGCTGTAGGAATCCATCTTGTGCTTGCGACGCAGCGCCCATCGGTCGATGTCATAACCGGGCTTATCAAGGCAAACTTCCCCGCGAGAATTGCTTACCAGGTTGCATCACGCATCGACTCACGTACGATACTTGACCAGAACGGTGCCGAACAGCTTCTCGGCAACGGCGACATGCTGTACTTGGCGGCCGGCAGTTCTAAGCCCGAAAGGATGCAGAACTCGTTCCTCTCCACCGAGGAAATCGAAAAGGTCGTTGACTTCATCTCGGCGCAGAAAGGTTATTCTCGGCCGTACCAGCTTCCATCTGTTCTTGTAAAAAAAGGTAATGGAGGTGCGGCAGTCGGAGAATATGACGAAATGTTCGAAGAGGCAGCACGCCTTGTTGTACGACACCAACAGGCATCGACCTCGTTTTTGCAGAGGAGGTTGAAGCTGGGCTATGGAAGAGCGGCGCGTGTGATCGACGAACTTGAAAATGCCGGAATCGTCGGACCTTTCGAGGGAAGCAAGGGGCGCGAAGTTCTTCTCGAGAGCGAAGCGGAACTGGATACCAGGCTGACTGAATTGGGAATGTGATGAGGATCGAAAACTTAGGATTCAAGGTTCACAATTACGCGCTTATCTGCGTCCTGCTTCTGGTGTCTTCCTTCGCTTTCGCGGGCGATACGCCGACTGCCGCTGAGATTGTCAAAAATATTCGGGAAAATTTCAATCAAACGCATGATGTGATTATTCATTTCACCCAAACAGTCGTCATGCCGCTATCGAAAATGTCGAAGGTGACTGATGGGACCCTTTATTTGAAGAAGGGAAACAAATACCGGATCGAGACGGAAGATAATGTTTTAGTGACCGATGGAAAAACATCGTGGACGTACGCGCCATCTTCCAAGCGGATTGTTGTCGATAATTATAAAGAAGACAAAAATACGATTTCACCCGACAAATTTCTTCTAAACGTTCCTTCGGATTTTTACGTCGTTCTCCTGTCGTCGAATTTCTCCGACGCCGATACGACTTACACGCTTCGGCTGACGCCGAAGAACGACAATTCGTTCATTCGTTCCATAAAGCTGGTTGTCTCCCGCAATTGGACCGTTCGCAGCGCGGAAATATCCGACATGAATGATACCCGGTATACATACACAGTGAAGGATTTAAAAATTAATTCCGGTCTTCCGGATTCTGAATTTGAATTCGATCCGCCGAAAGACGCGCAGATCGTTGATCTGCGCCAGCACTGAAGCGGCATTGTCCTGAATCTTTAGAGACTCCTTTTGAAATCCCACCAACAGCTTCTGCGCACGCTCATCGGCCTCCTGATCGCTGCTTTATTTGTCTTCCTCGCATTCAGAGGAATTTCTTTCGAGTCACTCCTGCATGACGCTCTCCACGCAAACTTTTTCATTCTTGCCGCGGCAACGATCGTGGGTCTGTTGAGCCTTTTCGTCCGCGGGCTTCGGTGGCGCGTTATTCTCCAGGAAATAAAACCCGAAATCTCCGTTGTCGAAACATACGGGAGCTTAATGGTCGGATATCTGATGAACAATTTCGTTCCGCGGCTCGGTGAGATCGTCCGTGCTTATGTGACCGGAAGATCAGAGGCCACAAGGGTCAGCGGCGTATTGGGAACAATCGTTCTCGAAAGACTTTTCGACATGCTTTCCTCGGGCATACTTTTCGGAATTGTCCTGGCGACCTATGGCGGAGGAATAGTTGCAGAATTTCCGTTTCTTCGTCTCGCCGGTATTATTTTGATCGTCGGTTCCGTCGCGATCGGTGCTGTCTTTTATATCTCATCAACGGTCAAGAAGGCTAACGATTTGCTGATGAGGTTCGTCCGGTTCGTCGTCCCGGGGAAATTTTCCGGGAGAGTCGAAGAAATCATCGGTTCATTTCTCTCTTCATTCTCGATTCTTCGTTCGCCGGAAAGCCTTCTTCGAGTTACAGTTTACACTGCACTGATTTGGATCGTCTACATTTTTCAAATCTATATTCCCTTCTTTGCATTCAAATCTACTTCCGTGCTTACCTTTTACGATTCGTTTGTCCTCGGTATGATAACCACCATGGCATGGGTGATACCGAGTCCGGGTGCTCTCGGCGTTTACCATCTTTTCGTTTCGCAGACTCTCGCCAGGCTGTTCGGAGTTTTGCCGGATGAAGCGCTGGCTTATGCCACGCTCACGCATCTCTTTGGATATATTGCAATCACGATTGTTGGAATAATTTTCGCCTTCATTTTTACACAGCGATTGAAAATCCGCTCGGTGGGAAAGCTGCTCGAAGTTGAAGAAAGAGAAACTTAGGGAACTCTTCCGGACCTTCTTTTTCGTGAAATCACCGACCGCATAGAAGTGAATTGCCGTTGTTGAACAGTGAGCCCAGTCAATATTAACGAAAACTTCATTATATCTCGCTTGACATTTTGCCGGCGAGTACCCAAATTATACCCGATGATTCACAGAGTGGTGGTGAGTTTAATAATCCAATCGTCACAAAAGTTTCTTCAAAGCGTCAGATGGAGGGTTCGCTGAGCAAGCGGCCTGCTACTGATTAGCGGATCGTGCTGACAAAACTCTCGCCATAATTTTCAAACAAAAAAATTGGAAGGGTGAAGTTATGAAGATTTCTTCGACACTTCTCTTTGTCGCACTTCTTACAATGAGTGCGCAAGCACAAAAATTATGGACAGGCAGCGGCGGTGATGGTTTGTGGACCACTGCAACAAACTGGAGCGGCGGAACAGTCCCCACAAGTGCAGATAGCGTTGTTCTGGATAACACAAATATTGCAGGAAGTTACACCGTCACAATACCTTTAGCCGGCACAGCTGTGGTAAAGGAGCTGCAGATCGGCTATCCGGGGAATACGAATATAATTACCCTTTATTTTGCCAGCAACGCGGCAACAGCCGGATTTAAGTTTGGGGACGGTGCAGCAGGCAATCTGGATTTCGACATCGACCAAGGCGGAGTTTTCATCAATGCTTCCAACGCGGCGAGTGGTTCAACGTATTTTCAGCGCGTAAACACCGGCGATTCACTTAGGGTAAAAAGCGGAGGAAAATTTGTTCAGGTAACCACGTTGTCATTCTCAACACCGTTTCCGGCCGCAACCACGAAATTCGATGAAGGAAGTACGTTCGAACTAAATGTCAGAGGTACGGGGCTGGCAACTCCGACCGTATCTGGCCGTACTTACGGAAATTATACTTTAGCCGCCGACTCTGCTGGTGGCACAAGGACTTATCAATCGACAAGCGGTGGTGGTGCTTTCAAAGTACTCGACACGTGGACAATAGAATCAGGAGTAACTCTTCTTCCCTGGGGTGGCACAGGGGTGGACAGCATAAATAATATTTCTAACAGCGGGGTGATGAGTTTTGCTCCAGCATCGGGTTCACTTTACATCTATGGCAGTCTCACGGTTAATGATTCCTTTATTGTATCAAGTGCAACCTTACCTTGCACATTCAGTGGTAGTTCGTATCAACTGATTAGTGGAACAGGGCTTATTGAATTCAAGGATTCAGTCATAATCGCAAACTCGGGATCAATAGTTGCACTGGGTGGGAATGTTGTTGATTCTGGTTCCGTTACTGTCACCGGAAATCTATCAGCGGGAATGAGCTCAATTACCGGTTCAGGTAGCTTTAGACTTTACCCGAACGCGACGCTGTTTCTTGGCGGAGCGAATGGCGTCAATGACTTGGTTAAACCAACTGGAATTATTTCTTTAAGCAAGAGTGCCAACTACTATTTTAACGGTGGCGGACCGCAGTACACAGGCACATTAATGCCGGACACAGTCCGAGAACTCAGAACGTATACCTCAACAGGTGTGACTTTAAGCAGAACTACAGTTGCAAATTTTGTTACCATGACCGGAGTAGGCAATATTACAACCACCGGAGATACTCTCATAGCGCCTAATGGAGTTTCCGGTTCATATGGTGGTGGAGCATACATTGACGGCAATCTTTCGTATAACGTCACCGCAACGGGAGCATGGATTTTCCCAGTCGGATCGGGATTAATCAGTTACTTACCGGTCGAAATTGATTTCTCAACGTTAACTGGAAGCGGCGCTGTGGTTGTTGGAGCAGTAGACAGCACGGTGACGGCTCCGACACTTTCCCTCGGTGACACCATCAAAATGCTGCGGCACTACTTCGTAATCGGAAATGCCGCCGGAATTACCGCGTTTACCGACAGCCTTATACTGACTTATACAGCCTCGGATCTGGCTAGACTGGGAATCACGAAGGACTCGTCGCTTCATGTCTACCAGAGCAGCGGCCCACATTGGATCGATCTTCCCATAACGGCAAGAGACGTCACGAACAAAACGATCAAGACCTCCAAAGTCTCATCATTCGGAACCTTTATTCTCGGAGTTCCCGTCTTCGGACCGAAGGAGGTAACTATCGCTCAAGCAAAAAAAGACGACAACCACGATTTCGTGCCGGACTACTCGGTCACCGGTGATACATTGATCGTGTACGGAGTAGTTACCTCTCCTAACGTGGGCTCCACTTACACTTCTTACTACATTCAAGATTCGACGGCTGGCATTGATGTCTACAAAGGTGGGACGATAATGCCCTTTAGCATTGGCGATTCTGTGTTTGTAATCGGAAAAATACTCCAGAACAAAGGGGTGGAGGAGATTAGCCCGCTGGCGGCGGATTCGGTTCATTTCGGCATTCTGAAACATAATGCAACAGTTCCCCAACCAAAACTTCTAACGCTCCATGGATATGTCTCAAATTCTGAAGATGTCGAGGGATCACTTATCGAGATAGATAGCCTATATAAAGTTTCTGGAACTTGGGCTGGAAACCAAAACATATACGTGACGAATGCAGCGCACACCGACACGACAATACTCTACATTAACCAGAATACAAATGTGGGGAGTCATGCGGAACCGATGTATCCAATAAACTTGGTTGGCATAGCCAGTCAATTCACTTCAAGTGTTCCGCCTAACAACGGCTATGAAATCATCCCTCGTGATACGAATGATGTGAAAAGCGTCGCAACTATACCGCCTGCAGCACCGACCATTCTGCTTCCAGCAAATGGCTCTGCATATCAGCGAGCAGATACTCTTGACTTCAAGTGGAACTCTAGTCCTACTGCAACGAAGTATCTGTTCCAGCTCTCCACGAATCGGCTGTTTTCTTCGTTTGTGGTGGCGGATTCCAATGTCGCCGACACCACAAGAAGGGTCACCGCACTTGCAAACTCGACGAAATATTTCTGGCGAGTCGGCGCATACAATGTGGGCGGTTTCGGTCCGTTCTCGGTAGTAGATTCTTTCACAACTATCATCGCGATCCCGGCTGTGCCAACTATCGTTTCGCCGAACGGATCAACCGGTGAACCGAGAAGGACGACCTTCAAGTGGAATTCAACGGCAAATGCCACGAGCTATCATCTACAGGTCGGGACTGACAACTCGTTCTCGTCCGTTGTCAGAGATGTAACAACGCCGGATACATCACTTCAAATATCTGATACATTGACGGCGAGCACGACGTACTACTGGCATGTGAGTGCAATCGACACGGGCGGTGCGAGTGCATACACGGCTGCCACAAGTTTCAAAACCGGCACGGGAGTCTTAGCCGTCGATGGACGTAGCGGAACTCCAAAGGAGTTCGCGCTGTATCAGAATTATCCGAACCCGTTCAACCCGTCAACCATGATCAACTATGATTTGCCGAAAAACTCATACGTGAAAGTCACGATTTACGACTTGCTCGGCAGAGTTGTAGCGGATTTAGTGGACGGGATGCAAAATGCAGATCGATACAGCATCGAATGGAATCCTTCAGGCTTAAGCAGCGGAATTTATTTCTGCCGGATCCAAGCTCAAAGTCAGGACGGAACAGCCAAATTTACATCGGTGAAGAAACTTCTCTATATGAAATAATCCGAAACGCGGAGCAAAGACTCATCTTTGAGTTGGGTCTCGATTAGACAAAAACGGGAGGAACTACACCTCCCGTTTTTCATATCTATTTACTTCCTTGTTGTATTTCCCTCGTCTTGAATACAAACCTATGTGCCGCTTCGTATGCGCCGAACATTAACGCGCTGTAGATCAAAGCGCTGTAAATCGTGTTGCCGATGAACGGTATCGCCATCACGTAGCACTCGACGAGTCCTGTAAAAGTTCTCGGATATATCGAGTTCGGAACGATCCAGACTCCGAAGTTGGTCAGTACGAAGAAAAGCGCCGCCCCCGCAAGAGAAAACCCGCCAATCTTAATCACCGACAGCTTGTTGTTCATTGTTAATCCGATTGCAACGATCAACAGCAGACTTCCGTATACAAATGCCATCGAGACCGGATTATAAAAACCGACAACAAGGTCGCTCACCAGCATCGCCGCGATGGGAACCAGGAATGCAAACCTCTTCTGCAGATATGCTCCCGCGAAAAGCGCGATCGAAATCACGGGCGTGAAATTAGGCGCGTGTGGAATGAGCCTTGAAAATGCAGCGAAGAGAACCAGGACGAGTGCAAATAGTATATTCATTGTTAACTCCAGCTTTTTAATTTAATCGAGAATCAGATCTCAGGTTTAGTCTAAACTTAATAACGGCGTTGTCATCAATCAAGTTTACTTACTTTGGTTGAATTGAATGCCGAGTTCGAGCCAGTATGTCCTCCCGGGTACCGGATATTCATATATCACTTCGTATCTGCGGTTGAAAAGATCGTCGACGGATATTTTAGGAAATAATTCCAGAGGGCCTGCTTCAATCCGGGCAGATGCTGAAGCGTAAGTTACAGCATAGGGCGGGAGCGAAGCGGTGTTATCGGAAGTATAGAACCGTCCACCAACATATCGGATCGCTGCCGTGAACGTAAAAATTCCGGGTGTCGCTTCCGCGACGAGCGAACTTTGCTGCTGCGGAATGTAGAGAAGCTGTTTTTTATAGGCTGCAGGATCGAGTGGATCTGAAACATCAAGTGATTTTCCAAAGAAATAATTTCCTTTCAAAGCAAATATAGAACTGTAACTAAAGCAGAGACTCAATTCGACTCCGCTTGATACAATCTCCTTAAGATTTTCCGGCGTCCAGGATGTATTTGTCAACTCCTGCCACACAATGCCGTCGCGAGTATCTATATGATAGTAATCTGCATCAAGATTGGCATAGAGCGGTGCCCGATTTCCTTCGAGCTCTGCGGCTGCTCCCAAATCAAAGTCTGTTGAACTCTCCGGTTTAAGGTTTTGATTGCCAAATTGATCGAAGATCGGATCGTAATAATAGAGCTCATTGAAAGTTGGAATTCTGAAGGAAGTCCCGATATTTGCACGCAAGTGTATGGGAATGTCCGCGAGAGGTTTGATGTTAATCCCGGCCTTTGGGTTAAACGTATTTCCGAACCGGGAGTAGCCATCATATCGTAACGCACCGAATAGCCGGGTCTCTATATCCAAGTCTTTCCTTAACTCATAGTCTCCGCTCGCGAAAGCTCCAATACGGTTTCTGTCTTTGATACTCGCCATCTTGTCGCTTTCACCTCGATCAAGTTCGGCATCGACACCCACTGCACCGGAAAATTTCGTATCCGAATAGGACAGCTGCGCGGCCGGCTGTGTCGATAATGTTTTGTAATAATCGTCTGTAGCGTAAGCAGGGTCAGTGTATTTGAGGTATGAATAAATGAAACCCGCGGAAGCAGAATAGTCGAAAGACCCGAAATTGCCTGCATTTTTGAGAACGGCCATGGTGTTCTCATCGGTTTCGCGTGAGGTTGTTTCAAATGTCGAATCGCTTATCGCGTACGGTGTTCCGCGGTCTGCGGAGACATTTTGGATCAAAAAAGATGTCATCCCAATTGACGAAGGAAGTGCAATCTTAAGTGATTGCATATCTTCAACATAGTCGCCACCCGTGTATCTCATTGGAAAATTTCTCGATCCACCGGTGAAAGTAAAATCGAAATCGTTCACTCCTCTTTTGCGCTGTACCATCAAATTAAATCTGGCGTCATTGATTCCTTCGCTCACCTCGGCATCCATCATTTGGTTTGCGTAGGACCCTCCTCCAAGATCAATTCTTACAAAGTTGTTGATTGGAGTTTTGCTTTGAAAATCTATGACTCCGCCGACCGCGTTAGCTCCGTATAATGCCGACGAACCGCCCTGAGAAATCTCGATTGATTGTAAATTACTTGAAGGCACAAGAAAGAGATCGAGCTGTCCGTTCTGGACATTATTCAAGCTTATGCCGTCAAATAGAAAAAGTGTTTGTTCGGCAGCCGTTCCCCTCAAGCTTACAGTACCGAGCTGTGCAGGCCCATTATCTTTTACGAATATGCCATCAACAAATGATAGCATGCTTTTCGTGTTGTCGAAACCGCTCCGTTGCATTTCATCGACGTCGACTTGTGTCACTCGAGATGGAGCGTCGATACTGTTGATTGGCGTGCGTGTCGCAGTTACAACCACTTCCGGCTGGGGATAGACTTGAGTGGTGTCCGTTTGATGCGAATAAAAAGTAAAATTAAGTAAGAATAGTACAAACATGTTTCCTCCACCGGTTCGCCGCGGCGAACCGGCAATAAAAAAGCCCGCTGGGAGGGCGGGCAAATAAAAAACTCATATCCTAACTTGTCTACGACAATTCGGGATTGAATTTAACCTCTCCCTCGAAGGTTGTTGATTCTAAAAAACTCTGGCAGGTCTCCTGGCTCACGGCGTTTTTTCCTTGCCTTCCCATCCGCATTCTTTTTCGAGAACTGGGGACAGTGACGAAGGAATTTTTCAATGCCGAATACAGTTGCGGGGCAGCTCCCGGTTTGAACGGGATTCCCTTTTAATACCAACACAAACACTTTGTGTCGGCAAACCAAAGCTTCAGTTTTATTAAAGAACGTGAGATGAAGTTAAGAGATTGCTTTCTCGAAAGCAAGAAAAAAATTTTACGAGACCCCGTGAATGAAGGTTACTTCCGCGAATATCTTCCCATCAATTGTGTCTGTGCCAAGATGTGTCCTTCCATGGCTTTGAGAAGCTGGGGCTTCGTGATCCCGGAAGAAAGTTTCAGCACTGCATCCAGCGCATAGAGTTTAAAGTAATAGCGATGCGTCCCACTGGGAGGGCTTGGACCATCGTAACCGATTTTGCGAGAATCATTTATGCCTTGTAGAGAGCCGTTTGTTAGAGAATCTTTCCTGGGAACGTTCTCGGATAGTCCGGTTGCTGCCGGCGGGATGTTGAATATTACCCAATGCACCCATGTTCCCATCGGAGCATCGGGATCGTCGGCAATCAGTGCAAAACTCTTCGCTTGAGCCGGGACTGATTCCCATTTAAGTGGTGGAGAAATATTCTGTCCATCGCCCGTATATTTCTGCGGAATCGTTTCCCCTTCCTTGAACGCGGTGCTCGTGATCGAGAAGCTTCCGGAGCTGGCTGTCATGGTATCCTCCTCATTTTGGTTTTCAGCCGACGGTGTTGTTTGTGGCGATTGGTTTTGGTCCTTTGTATTTCCGCAGCTCATCAAGAGAAAAACAATTAGAAACCACGCGGAATATTTTTCGATGTGCACGTTATGCAAATCTCCTTTCGGCTCTGGAAGTATTTTACAGCACAAAAAAGAACGTTGCAAGGTAAGTCAAGAGTAGGCATTAAGGGATCAAGAGCCGGGGTTTGAATCGTTTTTGCGGTACATTTCGCATCTTTCATTTGCGATTTTCTTGGACATAATTTTTCAGAAAATTTTCAATCGCATCGAATGCTCTTTCAAGTGTCTGCATGTCCGGCAGGAAGACGATCCTGAAATGGTCAGGATGAAACCAATTGAACCCCGTCCCCTGGACGACAAGGACATTTTCTCTTTTTAAGAGGTCGAAGGCGAATTTTTCGTCATCTTTTATTTGAAACTTCTTTGTGTCTATTCTGGGAAAAAAGTAAAATGTGCCCTGCGGCTTTGTGCAAGACAAACCAGGAATTCTATTGATGCGTTCATAACCGAAATCGCGCTGTGTTTTCAATCT
This sequence comes from Candidatus Acidiferrales bacterium, assembly GCA_035515795.1. Taxonomy (NCBI): domain Bacteria; kingdom Pseudomonadati; phylum Acidobacteriota; class Terriglobia; order Candidatus Acidiferrales; species Candidatus Acidiferrales bacterium. Next base: position 352,157 of record DATJAY010000035.1, read on the forward strand.
ACCGCCCTGAGCCGTGTGACTTCTGATCAGATTGTCCTTATCTAATGCGATAGGTATTGCATACTGGGCCGGGACGTTACTGCACAGTCGCATAGATGCCAGCATATTTACGCCTTCCAGATAATTTTCCGCCACCGAAAGGTTGCCGCTGAAAGTCATCCACCCAACCCTGTATCCGGTAATCAAGTGGGACTTTGAAAGTCCGTTTAATGTAACGCAGAGAATGTCATTTGTGAGGGAAGCGATTGAAGTATGACATGCGCCGTCATACAAAATCCTGTCGTAAATTTCATCGCTATAAATTATTAAACCGTGATTCGCCGCAAGTTCGACAATGCTGTTCAAGAGTTCTTTCGGATATACCGCACCGGTGGGGTTATTCGGGTTTATGACTACGATTCCCTTCGTCCGTTGTGAGATTTTCTTCTTTATGTCGGAAATATCTGGATACCAGCTTGAATCCTCATCGCATATGTAATGAACGGGTTTACCGCCGGCGAGAACGACCCCCGCAGTCCAGAGAGGATAATCGGGAGCAGGAATGAGAATCTCATCGCCGTTGTTCAAGAGGCCCTGCATCGCCATCACGATTAATTCGCTGACACCGTTTCCGATGAAAATATTTTCTACGTCAATCTTTCCTATTCCCTTTTTCGCGGAATAGATTGCGACTGCTTCTCTTGCCTCTATAAGTCCTTTCGAGTCGATGTAGCCTTCTGCTTTTGCGAGATTGGTGGCGATCTGTGCGACGACTTCATCCGGAGCCTTGAATCCAAACGGAGCTGGGTTGCCGATGTTCAACTTGAGGATTTTTTCGCCCGTGTCTTCCAATCTCTTAGCTTCATCGAGGACTGGTCCGCGTATATCATAACAAACGTTATCAAGCTTTGTTGATTTTTTCAGAGGATGCATGGATTTTTTTATTTTTAAGATCGAACTAAACAGGGAAATAAACAAGAAAATTGTTGGAAATTTGTCGGAGGAACTTGATCTTTGCAAGAGTTATATTTGGTGGAGGAGCGTTTGATTGAGCATTCTTTAATGGAGGAAATGCAAAGTTGCGAACCTATAAGATGACAGAGAATAATCCGGCAATATCTGCCATTGCGACACCGATCGGCGTAGGTGGAATAAGCGTAGTAAGAATTTCGGGCGAGGGTTCGTTCGCCATCGCGGATAAAATATTCCTTGGCAAGTCAAAACTGAACGAGGCTCCATCCCATACTGCCCACTTCGGGAAAATAGTTGATCATAACGGCGGTTTTGTAGATGAGGTGGTCGCGGTAGTGTACAGAAAGCCGAACAGCTACACCTGTGAGGACATAGTTGAGATCAGTTGCCACGGTGGATACCTTGTAACACAAAAAGTCCTTCAGCAAACGATCGATGCGGGTGCCCGCTTGGCAGAGCCGGGTGAATTTACGAAGCGCGCATTCTTGAACGGTAGAATAGATCTTTCTCAAGCGGAAGCGATTGGAGACCTGATTCATTCTCAAAGTGAGGCTGCATATCGCAGTTCGCTTAGGCAGCTCTCCGGCGACTTGTCTTGGAAAATCAAGTCAATCAGCGACGAGTTATTGAATTTGGCATCGCTCCTTGAACTTGAGTTGGATTTTTCGGAAGAGGATGTTGAATTCGCAAATCGTAAGTCGTTGGAGGATAGACTGCAAAAGGCAATTAATGTTGTTGACGAGCTCCTGTCAAGTTACGAGGTCGGGAGGATTTACCGGGAAGGTGTTCGTGTAGCCATCGCGGGTAAACCCAATGCTGGAAAGTCCAGTCTACTTAACGCGCTTCTTCAGGAGAACCGTGCAATCGTGAGTGAGACACCCGGAACGACTAGGGATACGATTTCAGAGAGCGTGTCGATAAATGGGATACTGTTTCGGTTGACCGATACCGCTGGCCTGAGGGAAGCGATGGATAACATTGAGCGTGAGGGCGTGGATAGAGCGCGAAAAGAAGCCGAGCAATCGGATGTGGTGCTACTAGTGATTGATTGCGAATCGCATGATTATAACGGCAGTGAACCCTCATACAAGGAACTTGCAGATGCCTGCACACGCAGGAATGTAAAGCTTATCAAAGTCTGGAATAAGATTGATATCTATAAAGGGACGGCCCCTCGAAAACAAGAAGATGGATTTTTTGTTTCGGCTTTGTGTGGAGATGGAATTGATTTCCTCAAAGATGGGTTATTTAAGATAGCACTCGGTCAGCAGATGAACGAAAGTTCAGTTGTCGTTACAAATACTCGCCATCGAGATTTGCTTTCGAGAGCTCAGCGAAACTTAAGGCTCGCTTTGGAAACCCTGAAAAGCGGCAAGTCAGGTGAATTCGTTGCTTTGGATCTCAGAGGTGGTTTGAATGCCCTTGGAGAGATTACTGGCGAAATTACAACAAACGATGTATTGAACAATATTTTTTCGAAATTTTGCATAGGGAAGTGACTGTTTCACGTGAAACAAATAGGAGTTCAAATTGGGTGAAGGGAATAGAGAGACTCGATCAGCGATTGTGGATGGTGACTTCAATGAATTTGACCGGGAGTTGTTGATTTTTTGAAATGAACAACGGGAGATATGACATAATTGTAGTTGGAGGCGGACACGCTGGAGTTGAGGCGTCGCTTGCTGCGGCGAGAATGGGATGCTCTGTCCTACTGTTGACGATGGACATAGCCGCGATTGGGCGGATGTCGTGTAACCCGGCAATAGGCGGAACGGCCAAGGGAAACTTGGTACGTGAAATTGATGCGCTTGGCGGCGAAATGGCCAAGATTGCTGATAAGACGGGAATTCAGTTCAGGATGTTAAACAAATCCAAGGGACCAGCCGTATGGTCACCCCGCTCACAGAATGACAGGGAATCTTATTCCATCGAAGCGCGAAAGCATGTTGAGTCCCAGGAGAACATACACATTCTCCAAGACATGGTCACGGAAGTCTTGGTTGAGGATGGAGCGATTATCGGAATCAAAACTTCAACAGGTGTAGGGATCGGTTGTAAGGGATTGGTGATTTCTTCTGGAACCTTTCTAAATGCCATCATGCACACGGGACTAAGGAGCCGCACAGGCGGACGATTTAACGAACCTCCGGCAGTTGGCTTAACAGCATCACTTGAAAAGCTTGGCTTTGTAAGCGGACGACTGAAGACCGGTACGCCTCCAAGAGTGGACAGCAGAACCATCGATTACAGCAAATGCGAGGAACAACCCGGGGACACCAATCCTGAGCCGTTCTCATTTCAGACCGAGGACCTGGCGAAAGACCAGATTAGTTGCTTCTTAACTTATACTAATCATCATACGCATGAGGTCCTCAAGACCGGCTTCGACGAGTCGCCGATGTTTACTGGATTGATAAAGGGAATAGGTCCGCGTTATTGTCCCTCCATAGAGGATAAGATAGTGAGATTTGCTGATAAGGAACGACACCAGATATTTCTTGAGCCTGAGGGCCGCAACACGAACGTGGTTTATGTCAATGGTTTTTCGACGAGCCTTCCGGCAGAAATTCAATACGAAGCGATGAGAACCGTTCCAGGACTCGAGTCGGTAAAGATGTTGCGGCCGGGCTATGCGGTGGAGTATGATTTCTTCCCGCCTCACCAGGTGAAGTTGACGCTCGAGACCCATACCGTCAGAGGCTTGTTCTTTGCTGGACAAATTAACGGGACCTCGGGATACGAAGAGGCTGGTGGGCAGGGAATTGTTGCCGGAATAAACGCGGCACTGAGAGCAAAGGGAGACGACCCGTTTGTTTTGAAAAGGTCCGAAGCTTACATCGGCGTTATGATCGACGATCTTGTGAACAAAGGGACGGATGAGCCGTATCGAATGTTCACATCGCGGGCCGAATACAGATTGATGCTCCGACAGGATAACGCCGACCGGAGGCTCATGAAGTACGGACACATATTTGGTTTGATTCCTGATGCTGTTTATGATTCGTTGGTCGAAAAGGAAAAACTTATTCGAATACTGTCGGATTACGTGGACCAGAAAAGTGTACCGCCATATGCGGTGAACTCATACCTTGAGTCGATAAACTCAACTCCTCTGTCGGAGAGCGAGAAACTCTCCAGCCTTGTGAAAAGACAAAATGTAAATCTATCTGATATGCTTGGACTCGATTTCTTCCGCTCGGATTCTTTACCTATCGAAGCCTCAACTCGAAAAGATGTTGTTCGACAAGTTGAGATAGAGACAAAATACGAGGGATACATTAAGAGACAGTTTGAAGAGATCGAGAGATTTGAGAAGATCGAATCTATGGAGGTACCGGAAGGGTTCGATTTCAAGAGAGTAAAGTCCTTATCCAGAGAGGCAACGGAGAAACTCGTTAAGGTTAAGCCGCGATCAATCGGTCAGGCAAGTAGAATCTCTGGAGTTTCACCCGCAGACATTTCAGTTTTGATGGTATACATGCGAGGCTGAAGCAAGTCGCCTCATTTTCCCCTTGAGTGTTTCACGTGAAACAGAGTAGAGAAACGGCCGGCTGAAAGATCGAAATAGACTTGACTTTCATGGACAAAAATGAATCTGGTGAAAATCAATCCCACGCCGTTAGACGTGTGATATTGAGAGAAACATTGCAATTGAGGTATTTAAATGACAGGTCAAAAAATTTTGTTCGAGCAACTCAAGACGCTCATTACTGAAGCCCGAAATCCGGCATCTATGGACATCGACTCGAAAAGCACATTCGAAATTCTGAAGGTCATTAATGATGAAGACAAGAAAGTTGCGTTCGCCATTGAACAAGAGCTTCCTTACATCGCCGATGCTGTTGATATCGTGGTGCATGCTCTGAAGGAGGGCGGCAGACTTTTTTATGTGGGAGCCGGCACGAGCGGGCGTATCGGCGTTCAAGATGCTGCCGAATGTCCGCCGACATTCGGAACAGATCCGGAGATGATTCAGGGAATGATTGCAGGTGGAAAACCCGCCATGTTCAAGGCTCAAGAGGGTGCCGAGGATCATGAAGAGAACGGTGCATGCGATATCGTGGCACACGGCGTCGCCGAAAGAGATGTGGTGTGCGGAATAGCGGCAAGTCGCCGTACACCTTATGTCATAGGCGCAGTCAGGAAAGCTCGCGAACTTGGCGCGAAGACGATTTTTGTCACGTCAAACCCTCGCTCGCAGTTTAACCTAGACGCCGATGTTGCAATTTGTCCTGAAGTCGGTCCTGAAATTATTATGGGTTCGACAAGAATGAAATCCGCCACTGCACAAAAAATGATTTTGAACATGCTCACAACTGCCGTTATGATAAAGCTGGGAAAGGTGTATGAGAACATGATGGTCGACCTCCAGATGACGAACAACAAACTCGAGGAGAGATCGAAACGGATCCTCATGACGATAACCGGACTTGATTATGAGAGGGCCGAGCGGGTTTTGAAAAGTGCAGCCGGGCATGTGAAAACGGCCGTGGTGATGGTCCGGGCGAATGTGGAAGCAAAAGAGGCGCGCAGGAGACTCGCAAAGTCGGATGGATTTGTCAGACTTGCGATAGGAAGCAAATTTGGAAAAGACAAAAACCACTAGAGGAACAGTCAACATCCCGCTCAACAAGTTTGTTTATGGATATCGGAGTGGCGTGCCTCTGATTCGAGCAATTCCAGTGCATACACACAACGTATCCGAAAACTCACACCAGATATATTAATTTATTCAGTGGTGGATTGTGAAAACGAACGCGAAAGAAAAATTTCTTATTTCATTCCTGTGCCATGATTCTTTCTGAAGAACTAAATCGACTCGATACCATAAAGAAAACAATGAACGTGACGGTCGATTCGAGGACGCTGAGCCTTCACTCGACAAGTATTCCATTTGTGGCATATATTATTTCTTTACTCGCTAAGAATGAATCGGCACTCCTCGTTATCAATGACTCCGATGTCAGCGAGAGAATTCAATCGGACGTAACGCTCTTTTCTGGACTTGCTCCTGTAGAACTAATCTCAGAAGAACAACCCAATCTCGCCGGCCTGTTTGCGCTTTATTCGGGGAGTAAGAATCTGTACATCTGCGATTACCAAAGCATTTTCAAAAATATGCCGGCACGCATTTCACTTCAACAAACTGCCGTTATAATCCACACAAATTCTGAAACCGATCACGACGATCTTATCAGCAAGCTCTCAAGATATGGATACCAAAAGAAGGATTACGTTGAGGAGGTCGGTGACTATGCAAGGCGCGGAAGCATTGTTGACATTTTTCCAGAGTCCAGTGAGCATCCGATCAGGATAGATTTCTTCGGCGACAACGTGGAATCGATGAGAGTTTTCGATCTGATAACACAGCGCTCCATTGAGAACATTGACGCGTTCACACTTCTTCCCTATGCCGATTCGGACAGACAGACACTGCCATTCGTGGATCAAATTCCGCAAGGCACAAGAATAATCTTATATGAACCATCCTTAATCCCCCGGGGATTACTCGTCGGTCTCAATAAATTTGTCAGAAAGGTATCTGATAACACGAGTCTAATTTACTGGAGAGTAACCGAGCGTAACCAGAACGACTTCGTCGTCAACGTGATTCCACAGCCGACGTTCAACGGTAAACTTCAGTTGGCAGCAAACAAAATCGCCGAACTTTTCTCCGACGGATATAAAATCATAGTTGCGTCCAGCACGAAGCATCTTGAAGAAAATTTCCTGAATTTGCTCAGCGAGTATGACGAGTTAAATGGAACGATGTTGAAGGAGGAGGTAAAGGTCATACAAGCGTCGCTGTCCAACGGTTTCATATTGCCGGACGATAAATTCGCTCTTTTTACTGAGCATGAAATATTCGGCAGGCGTTCCCCCCTTATCTCGCGGAAAGAAAAAGCAAAGAAGTTTATCGGGCTCTTGCGGAGAGATTTGAACTCTCTCAGGACCGGTGATTACGTAGTCCATGAAGGTTACGGAATCGGGAAATTCATCGGCATGGAGAAGTTGAAAATAATCGACAGTTTCCAAGAATGCGTGAAAATCGAGTACGCAGAAGGCGATATGCTTTATGTGAACATCGATTACATTGGCAGGCTTCAACGATATGCTTCCGAAGATGGATTCAAGCCCAAACTTTCGAAACTGGGGAGTTCCGAATGGCAGATGATGAAAATCCGCGCAAAGGGGAAGCTTAAAGACATTGCGAAAGATCTCATTAAGCTCTACGCGGAACGAAAAAAATCGAAGGGTTTTTCATTTCAAAGAGACAGCATCTGGCAGCATGAGCTTGAAGCCTCGTTTGTTTATGAAGACACAACCGATCAGGTTCGTGCAACCGCAGAAATAAAAAATGATATGGAACGCGAAAGCCCTATGGATAGACTCCTTTGCGGAGATGTCGGTTTCGGAAAGACTGAAGTAGCAGTTCGCACCGCCTTCAAGGCAGTCATGAGCGGGAAGCAGGTCGCCGTGCTTGTTCCAACCACTATTCTTGCCGAGCAGCATTTCAACACATTTCGAGACCGCCTCTCCAACTACGCCACAAAAGTGGAAGTCCTGTCGCGTTTCAAAAAAAAATCCGAGCAGAAAACGATTCTTGACAGTTTGAAGAATGGATCGGTGGATATTATCATTGGCACGCACAGGCTCCTTTCGAGCGATGTCGTGTTCCACGATCTCGGGCTCCTTATCATAGATGAGGAACACCGATTCGGCGTCCAGGCGAAAGAAAAAATACGGCAATTCAAGGCAAATGTCGACACACTCTACATGACGGCAACTCCGATTCCGCGGACGCTCTATATGTCATTGTCTTCTGCTATGGATATATCGGTTTTGCAGACCCCCCCCGCGAACAGACTCCCGATAGATACCTATGTTGTAGGCTTTGACGGAAAACTCCTTCAGTCGGTAATCGAGCGTGAGCTGCACCGGGGCGGCCAGGTCTATGTAGTCAGCGATACTATTAAGGACCTTGGCAAGCTTGCAGACTTTGTACATCGCCGCGCGGCCTCTGCAAAAGCCGGAGTCATTCACGGAAAAATGAAAGCGGCGGAGATCGAGCGCACCATGATACAGTTTCTTGAAAAGAAGCTGAACGTACTCATTGCAACGAAGATAATCGAATCGGGAATCGATATTCCGTCGGTCAACACACTGATCGTGAACAATGCCGACAGGTTTGGACTCGCCGAACTCTACCAGCTTCGAGGAAGGATCGGCCGTTCAAACATTCAGGCATACGCTTATCTGATTGCAAAAGAGTTCTCGAATCTTACGCGGGATGCCGTACGCAGGCTCACCGCGATCGAGGAGTTTACCGAGTTGGGTTCCGGCTTCAACCTTGCAATGCGTGACCTCGAGATACGCGGGGCAGGAAATCTCCTCGGCAAAGAGCAAAGCGGCTTCATTAACAATATGGGGCTTGATATGTACAACAAAGTTCTTGAGGAGGCGGTTGCAGAGGCAAAGTTCGAAGAAAACCTGACTGAACAGTTGGACATCCTTACGCGAAGAAAAATCGAGCCGCGGGTTACTGTCGATGTCGACGCCTTTATTCCGGACGACTATATCCCTCTCGACGCAGAAAGATTCGATTTCTACAAGCGGCTTTCGCGTGCGACCACAACCCCGGAAATTGACGACATAAGGGGAGAAATTGTGGACAGGTTCGGCAAGATTCCTGATCCGGCAGAAAACCTTTTGAGGGTAATAAAACTCAAGATAAAGCTCGAACCCCTGCGGATTCCAAAACTCGAGATGCGTGGATCCGTCGTGAAGCTGCAGTTGCCTTCTGACGATCAAGAATTCTATAAGGAGATTTTCCCGTCGATGATGAACTCGCTCGACAGGATAAAAGACATAAAACATGGTATTGCACGGGAGAAATCACTGGCGAATCTGGAAATCACGTTCACATCTACCATGGCACAAAATGACGCGGAGAAAGTCGAGAGATTAGAAAGACTTATCGAGGTGATAAAGATAAATGAACAATAAAGAAGTCGCGACGCTCGGTGGCGGATGCTTTTGGTGCACTGAGGCCATATTCGATAATCTAAAAGGCGTAACCAGCGTTGAGTCCGGCTATTCCGGAGGAACGACAGCAAACCCAAGCTACGAGCAGGTTTGCACGGGAAAGACCGGACACGCGGAGGTCGTCCAGGTCACGTTCGATCCGCAAATTATTTCTTATGAGGACATCTTGCGAATCTTCTTTACGGTCCACGATCCGACAACTCTGAATCGTCAGGGCAACGATGTGGGGACGCAGTATCGTTCGGTGATTTTCTATCATGATGAAAATCAAAAGCAGATTGCGCTGGAGGTGATAAAAGAAACTCAATCACGAAAAATCTGGGATGATCCCTTCGTGACTGAACTTTCACCGTTCGCAGCATTCTATGAGGCGGAAAGTTATCATCAGGAATATTTCGCGAACAATCCGAACCAAGGGTACTGCCGCGCCATAGTTGCACCGAAGGTAGCAAAATTTAAAAAAATGTATTACGATAGACTGAAGAAATAGAAGCAAGAGGCTGGAAATGACGGGTCGGAGTTCTTGCTTCTCGCGTCTTATTTTTTCTCCATTCTTCTTAGGATCCAGTCACCCATCACGGTCAGCGCTTCTGGAGAAAAAGTCTCTTCTATCTGCGCGTACTCGTTCGGCGAGCCTGTCTTCGCATCCTGGAACAGGTGGTTCAAACCCGGCATGAGCTTGATTGTGTAATCCGCGTTGCCGCCTTTCTTCAATGCTTTCTCAATTTCCTCCAGGTTCTCCTCTGGAGAAACCTGCAAGTCCAGCGTGCCATCCATTGCGAGAACAGGACATCTCACCTTCTCGAGTTCGCTTCTCGGATCATAGAAAATGAAAGAGCGGAACCACGGAGAAAGCAAGAACCCGACCTTTCCGTCAATCTCCTTTTCGTGATCACCGTCTCTTTGAATTTCACTGCCGGACAATTCAGGCATGGTGGTTCTCAGATATTCCTTTAGACTGTCGGCTATCGTGGCACTGTCACTCGATGATCTCATTATCCGATATTCATTTTCATCCTGGTTAATTTCCCTGTCAATATCCCCATCCGGCACGCCTTCCGATTTCTCGAGAACTCTTTTTTGTTCGGTTAAAACCTCATCGCTTCTCTCGCCGGTTCCTGCAAGCAGGACGACGAACGAAACGTCTTTCGATTGCGAGGCGACTATGGGTGCGATCATTCCGCCTTCACTGTGGCCGATGATTCCGATTTTGTTTGGGTTTATGTCGCCGCGGTTCTTAAGATACTCGATCTCGGCGATAACATCTTTTGCGTGGTCCACAGATGTGGATTGCATTTTGTTCCCGGTTGAGCCGCCGATTCCACGATCGTCCACCCTGAGTACGGCGATTCCTCTCCTCGTCAGATAATCCGCAATGACCAGGAACGGCTTGTGCTCGAAGACTTCTTCGTTTCGGTCGTGCATTCCCGATCCGGTAATCAGAATCGCGGCGGGAAACGGACCTCCTGAATCGGGAATCGTTACGGTTCCTGAGTACTTCATTCCGGTGGTCTTGCTTTCAAACGACACTTCTTCTGATTCATAAGGATAAGGCGGCTTCGGCTCCTGAGGCCTGTTGTATTTTATTTCCACGGTCGTGCGGATCATGGACAGCGGCAAGCTGGCCCCACTTTGGATCCATTTTCCGTCGATTGACGACCTGTCTGCCGAAAGTTTGCCGTCATATTCGCTGCCGATCGAGGTCATGAACAATTTTACCGAATCCATGTCGAGAATCACACTGCTGACGGCTATTCCCCTCGCTCCCTGGTCGGGGCTATCGAGCGAGGCGGTCCATGAGCCGCTGTCGCTTTTTGCGATATGAAAGATAATTCTTATTTTGCTCTCTCCGATTGCGAGGGATCCCTGCCACATTCCTACAATTGAGGAGTCCGGCTTTGTCTGACAGACAGATATTGAATGATCTGAAATTATGCAGATACCCATCAGCGACAAAGCATACATTAGTTTTCTTGTAAAATCGCGCGACATTTTACCTCCAATTTGTTTGTGTAACAAAAAATACGGCGCGAAGGATCAAAGGTTGCGATTGTACCGTGGATTCTTTCAATGTTGAGGACGGAATATATCCGTATCTCCTGCCAATTTGAATCTGCCAATGACAATTTTCTTGATGCACTGGCAATCACCGAACGATCGCCCGACAGACCAGCACAAAGTCACCGGAAACATCATGCGTTGCAAAATTACAACCGAAAGGCGAAATTAATCCTATGAACGACAAAGGAGGCTGAGAAAATGGCTGAAATTATTTCACGATGTGGCTTTCGCTGCGATCAATGTCCGGCCTTTAAGGGAAATAACAACACGCCTGCTGATCAGATAAAAACCGCCGCCGGCTGGTCGAGATTCTTTGGACTCAAAATGTCTCCTGACAAGATCATCTGTAATGGCTGTCTCTCTAATGAATGTGTCGGGCATGACCTGCCTGATAGCGAGTGCCCGATAAAACCGTGTGTTCTCGAACGCGGGATGAATACTTGCGCCGATTGTTTTGATTATCCATGCGAAAAATTAATGGAGAGAATAAGAGGCGTCGATGAGGTCATTTCCAAGTTCAAAGGCAAGATCTCACAAGAAGAATACGACACTTTCATAGCGCCTTATGATTCTCGCAAAACCCTAGACGAGATCCGGGACCGTCGAGTAGATCGAATCGATTAAAGTTCGTTTTTGTTATCACATTTTTCTTGAATCTTCAGGATATCGGTTCTACCTTGTAAAGTTGCTGGCTGATTTTCTGCGATTTATCCAATTGCGCCAGATTTCGTTTGAGGAGTCGATCATAAACCGAACTTGGAGGAGACAAGCGTGAACTGGAAACTTATTTTCTTGCTCAGCCTTTTTGGTATCGCCATGGCCTTCGCCGGAGTATTTGGGATATCCGGAAGAGTGCAGACACTTATCTGGCTCATCATCCTTATTTTCTACGCGGTCGTGATTGTCCGGCAGACAACCGGCAGATATTTTCTACATGCGTTTACCGTCAGCGTAGTAAACGGCATTTGGATCGGCATCATTCAGGCCGCTTTCATTTCAGCCTACTTGCGTAACCACCATATCATAAAAGGGATTTATAAGATGATGCCGCTGATCAGCCATCGCCGAGTATTGATGGTCATTATGGGACTGCTGACCGGAGCAATCATGGGACTCATTGCCGGACTGATCGCGTTTGCCGCCGGGAAGATAATGAAGAAGACGGAGCCGCCCTCTCAATCTTGAATTTAGCAATCACGCGCGAGTAACGTTGAATAAGCAATCTACGTAGAATTATTGGAAAGCTGGATTAGCGGAGTGTGTACGATTCCATGAAAAATGTTGCCATTTCAAAAACCAACTTCCGCGAGAAGTTGCGAATAAATCAGTCAGCGTTCGCGGCATGGAGAGAATTCAAGCGTGTATTTTCATTTACGGGTATCGAACCGATCGTGTGGTCTTTCGCCTTCGTCTTTTTTGCAATTCACAATCCGTATACCCAGAGTGAATTTTCAATTTGTCCTTTGAAGATTCTGGGTTTTCACTATTGTCCTGGCTGCGGGCTCGGAAGATCCATTTCGTTTCTTCTTCATGGCGACCCCGTCGAGTCGTTCCGGACTCACGTCCTTGGTATCCCTGCAACTATCACTCTGCTTATCCGTACGTTGACCTTGTTAGGTAAATCAATAAAAAGGAATAGACAACTCAATTTAAAGGAGTCACCATGGCAAACATTCTACAGTTAATGCCGATGCTTGAAGGCGAGGAATTGGTTTATGTCCAGGGAATTATCAAAGACATGACCGACAGCCAAGCGCAGCAGTTTGCAAATATTTATAATGTTCGGCGAAAAGATCCTCAGACGATTCTTCTCGTAACTCTGATAGGATTTCTCGGCGTCGCAGGTATACAGCGTTTCCTCACGAACCAGATAGGAATGGGTCTGCTGTATTTGTTCACCGGAGGGTTGTGCGTCATCGGAACCATAGTCGATCTCGTGAGTTATCGAAGGATTGCTTTTGAGTGTAATTACGGCGTCGCACAGGAAATCGCCGTTATGGTGAAGGCGTCCAGTTGAGTTCGTAATTCACAAGCTGAACTGAACTGAGCTAAAGGGCAAATTGGAGGTAGACGTTCGAGTGTCCGGTGGAGTTCGACGACCTTAACTCCCAACCTTGATTCTTGGCGGTTCTGAAACTATATTTTTCGGCTGGATCCCTTTCCTGAAGGGACTCCTTTGGAGCGGGACAGGCAATATTTCAACGAACATCAAGATTTATGGGAGTTTATGGCGACAACATCTGAGTTCAGACCAGGTCTGACAATTAGATACAATAATGATCTTTGGACGATTGTTGAATTTCAACATGTGAACCCCGGCAACTGGCGGGCTTTCGTCCGGGCCAAAATGAAAAACATCAAGACCGGCCGGGTAATCGAAAATCGATTCCGTGCGGGCGAAGAAATCGAGGTCATCAGGATTGAACAGCGCGCATACCAGTATCTCTACCGTGACGGAGACATGCTTGTCTTCATGGATAATGGTACTTACGACCAGATCCAGGTTCCTGAAGAAGTAGTTGGCGAAGGGAGCAAATTTCTTAAAGAGAATGAGACCATCCAGCTTTTTTTCAACGGTACGGAAATAACCGGAGTCGAGATTCCGATATTTGTCAGCCTCAAGGTCGTCGAGACTGAACCTGGAATGAAGGGCGACAGCGTCAACAATGTCATGAAATCGGCAAAGTTGGAGACCGGTGCGACGGTGAACGTTCCTATTTTCGTCAACGAAGGAGATATGCTGAAGATAGACACGCGCACCGGCGATTACGTGGAGCGAGTGAAGTAGATATCAGAAAGCCACTTTTTGGACATTATCAAATTGTCCCGATCAAAGCCGGGACTTTTTCATTTTAATACTTGTCCTCACGAAAGTGGGGATGGAATTAGTGGATCGGAGCCAATATGGACATTAGTTATATCAAAGAACTTATCAAACTTTTGGATGAAAGCGGAGTCGACGAAATTGAAATCGAGGAAGAGGGAAAGAAAGTCAGGGTTAGCAAGGCTCACCATAATTCTTCCATACCTCAGGCTTTTCTTCCGCAATTTGTTTTGCAGGCTCCGATGGTTCCGCAACCTCCTGCTTCACCGGGAGTCGATTCCGCTGCGGCAGCTGAGGCTGTATCGGCGTCGAAACCGGATGAGAAGAAATATCATGAAGTCCGGTCTCCGATTGTCGGAACGTTTTATCGTGCTCCCGCTCCCAACGCCGACCCATACGTGCAGGTTGGTTCCGTAGTACAACAGGGAACGGTCCTCTGCATCGTCGAAGCAATGAAGCTGATGAACGAGATTGAGTCTGACGCCGCCGGTAGAATTGTGCAGATTCTCGTTGAAAACGGGAAGCCTGTCGAGTACAACCAACCGCTTTTCCTGGTAGAGCCGGTGTGACCTGCCAGTGGCTGATCGCTAACAATCAAGAGAGAGCCGATTGTTCAATAAGATATTAATTGCGAATAGAGGCGAAATAGCACTTCGCGTAATTAGAAGCTGCAAAGAACTTGGTATCAAGTCTGTTGCGATCTATTCCGAGGCCGATCGCGACGCCCTTCACGTCAGGTTTGCCGACGAGGCTGTTTGTATCGGTCCGCCTCCGAGCCGTGAAAGTTATCTTAATATTCCGCGCATAATAGCCGCCGCGGAAATTACGAATGCTGATGCGATCCATCCGGGCTACGGTTTTCTCGCGGAGAACGCCCAGTTCTCCGAGATTTGTCAAAGCAGCGGAATAAAATTCATAGGTCCGAAACCGGAAATGATTACGGCCATGGGCGACAAGGCGTCTGCAAAAGAGACGATGCGCAAAGCTGGAGTGCCTGTCGTGCCGGGAAGCGATGGTACGATTGAGGACATCAAAAAGGCAAAGGAAGTTGCCGATGGGATCGGTTATCCCGTCATCATAAAGGCAACTGCAGGGGGGGGCGGAAAAGGAATGCGCCTTGCTTGGCAGCCCGATGAGTTTGAAAGACAATTTCAAATGGCACAGACGGAAGCGGAAGCCGCATTTGGAAACAAGAGCGTGTACATCGAAAAATATGTCGAGGAACCGCGTCATATTGAGATCCAGGTTCTTGGTGACCGCCACGGCGAAGTCATCCACCTCGGCGAGCGCGAGTGTTCCATTCAAAGGCGGCATCAAAAGCTGATCGAAGAATCTCCTTCCCCGGTTGTCGATGCCGAGCTACGTGAGAGGATGGGTGCAGCAGCCGTGAAAGGGGCCAAGAGTGTTAGATATGAAGGGGCCGGCACCATCGAATTTCTTATCGACAAGAATAAGAACTTCTATTTCATGGAAATGAACACGAGGATTCAGGTGGAGCATCCTGTGACGGAGCAAGTCACCGGCTTCGATCTCGTGAAGGAACAGATCAATATCGCTGCCGGTGCGAGGGTCAGCAAGAAAAAATTGAAGCAGGTCGGCCATGCAATCGAATGTAGAATTAATGCGGAAGACCCGTACAAGGATTTTCGTCCGAATCCGGGCGTGATTACCGGGTTCCATACGCCCGGCGGCTACGGCGTGCGTATCGATTCGCATGCGTACGTCGGCTATATGATTCCGCCGTATTATGATTCGCTTATCGCGAAACTCATAACATTCGCTTCGAATAGAGAAGAGGCGATAGACAGAATGTCGCGTGCGCTCGAAGAATTTATCGTCGAGGGAGTTGCGACCACGATACCTTTCCATATGAAAGTCATGAAAGACGAGCGGTTCAGGAAAGGCGAATTCGACACACACTTCCTGGACTCATTTAATTTTGCAGATTGAAGGAGAGAAAAATGGAATTCCCTGCAAACCTGAAGTACACGAAAGACCACGAGTGGATTCGAGTCGAAGATGGCACAGGCACGGTCGGAATAACCGACTATGCGCAGGGCGAACTGGGCGACGTGGTTTTTGTAGAACTCCCGGCCGTCGGCACGAAATTGCAGCAAGGCAAACAATTCGGAACAATCGAAGCGGTGAAAACCGTTTCGGATATTTTCGCGCCGGTCAGCGGAGAAATAATTGAGATCAATTCCGCATTGAAGGATTCACCCGAAATTGTAAACAAGGAGCCGTACAAGGGAGGGTGGATGGTGAAAATAAAAATCGAGAACAAATCCGAGCTTGACAACCTTCTCGATGCCGCAAAATATCAGGAAATGGTGGGAAAATAGCAGGCAGTAAGTAGCTAGCAGTCTGCCGGCTCCTGCTCACTGCGTGCCCTTTACTACCTGCCGTTCAAAGGAGAATTGAGAGTGCCCTATTATCCGAACACCGACGATGATCGTCACGGAATGCTGGAGGCGATCGGAGTCAAAAACTTTCACGATCTGATAAAAGATATCCCCGAAGAAATCAGACTCAAGGCTGATCTGAAGATTCCTCCGGCGATGAGTGAGCTTGAAGTAGTCAAACATCTTTCGGCTCTCGCCGACAAAAATGTTAGTACTCAGGATGCCGTATCGTTCCTCGGCGCGGGTGCATACGATCATTTCATTCCATCTGCTGTCGGCGCACTTCTGAGCCGCTCGGAGTTCTATACGGCATACACTCCATATCAGGCCGAAGTAAGCCAGGGGACACTTCAGGCAATCTATGAATACCAAACGATGATCTGCCGGTTGACGGGGATGGACATTTCAAACGCTTCTCTCTACGACGCCGGAAGCGGACTGGCTGAGGCGGCCCTGATGTCGGCGGTCCATACAGGGAGAAGAAAAATTGTCGCAGTTCATCCTATTCATCCGTTGTATTTGCAGGTCGTCAGGACTTACGTCCACGGTCAGGGATTTGAGATCGTCGAGATTCCCGCAAAAGATGGGGCCGCTGACGTCGATGCCGTGAAAAAGAATGTCGACGAGAGCGCGGCTGCCGTCATGGTACAGCAACCGTCGTTCTTCGGAACGTTGAGCGATGTCTTTGCCCTCGCCGAAATTGCGCGTTCGAAAAAAGCGCTGTTTGTCGTCGGCGTAAATCCTATATCGCTCGGGCTCCTCGTACCGCCGGGCGAGTACGGGGCCGACGTGGTTATCGGTGAAGGTCAGCCGCTGGGGATTCCGCAAAGTTTCGGCGGGCCGTTTCTGGGAATTTTTGCCGTCAGAGAAGAATTGATCAGACGTTTGCCGGGGAGATTAGCCGGGATAACGGTTGATGCAGAAGGGAACCGCGGATTCGTCCTGACACTTCAGACCCGCGAACAGCAAATCAGGCGTGAGAAGGCGACATCGAACATCTGCACTAACGAAGGCTTAATGATGCTCGCCTCGACGATTTACATGTCGCTCATGGGCAAACAGGGGATCCGTGAAGTTGCCGAGCAGTCGAGCGCGAAGGCGCACTATCTTGCGGAACAGATCGGAAAGATTCCCGGATTCAAATTGAAATATCGTGAGCCGTTCTTCAATGAATTTCTCGTTTCGACCCCGGTCCCCGCGGAGAAAATCATTGACGCCGGAGTAGGAAAGAAAATTCTTGCCGGTTTGGATGTCGGGCGCCTCATTCCCGATGAGGACGGACTTTTGATTGCTGTGACTGAAAAGCGGACGCGGGACGAACTTGACGGGTTCGTGGAATTTTTGAAAAGTTTTAAAAATGGATAAAGTCTTAATTCTAGACTTCGGCGCTCAGTACACGCAGCTCATCGCCAGGCGTGTCCGTGAACTGAATGTCCTCAGCCTTGTCGAGAATTTTGATTTCCCATTGAATAAGATCCGCGAACTCAATCCGAAAGGCATAATTCTCTCCGGCGGTCCTTCTAGCGTATATCAAAAAAAGGCTCCGCTCCCTAAGAGAGACGTTCTTGAATCGGGAATCCCGATACTTGGAATCTGCTACGGACTTCAGGTCGTGGCACACCTCCTTGGGGGTGAAGTGGATCGCTCGGCACATCAGGAATTTGGAAAGGCTCTTCTGGTTGTCGACGATTCGGGCGACCTTCTTTCAGGCATCGGCGATGTATCGAAAGTCTGGATGAGCCACGCCGACAAGGTCACCAAGCTCCCGACCGGGTTCAGCCCGATTGCTCACACGGACAATTCACCCGTTGCGGCGGTCAGGTCGGCATCGAAAAAAATTTACGGCGTGCAATTCCATCCCGAAGTTGTTCACACGGCCAAAGGGAGAGAGATCCTTTCAAATTTTCTTTTCAAAATCTGCGGATGCACGGGCGACTGGAAAGCAGGAAACTTCATCGAAGAAAAGATCCATGAAATACGAGAGAAAGTCGGAGACGGGAAAGTCATCTGCGCGTTGAGCGGCGGAGTCGATTCTGCCGTTGCAGCGGTTTTAATCCAGAAGGCCATCGGCGATAAGCTGCACGCGGTTCATATCGATAACGGCCTCATGCGCAAGGATGAAAGCAAGAAGGTGGTGAAGTACTTCAAAAATAATTTCAAGATGAATCTCCATTACATCGACGCGTCGAAGACATTCCTCAGGAAACTCCGCGGCGTTGTCGATCCCGAGAAGAAGAGGAAAATCATCGGGAACACTTTCATAGAGGTTTTCGAGAAAGCAGCACGTGAAATAAAAAAGGTAAAATTCCTCGCACAGGGAACGCTGTACCCCGACGTCATCGAATCACAGTCTCACAAGGGTCCTTCCGCAAAAATAAAAACGCATCACAACGTCGGCGGGCTGCCCGAAGTGATGAAGCTGAAACTGATCGAGCCGTTCAGGCTTCTCTTCAAAGACGAAGTGCGCAATGTCGGACGCGAGCTCGGAATCTCAGATGAGATAATCGAAAGGCATCCGTTCCCCGGGCCCGGACTTGCCGTCAGAATTTTGGGAGACGTTTCGCCGGAAAAATTGGAAATACTCCGCCAGGCAGACGATATTTTCATCGACGAAATCAAGAAGCATGGAATCTACACCGATATCTGGCAGGCATTCGCCGTGCTCCTGCCGGTTCAATCGGTCGGCGTAATGGGTGATGAGAGAACTTACGAATGCACAGTCGCACTCCGTGCCGTCACGAGCGAAGACGGAATGACCGCGGATTGGGCGCAGGTTCCTTACGACCTCCTCGCTAAAGTGTCGGGAAGGATAATCAACGAAGTACGCGGAGTCAACCGGGTAGTTTACGATATCAGCAGCAAACCTCCTGCGACCATCGAATGGGAGTGAAAGTTTGCCGGACTACGGTTATTATTCGTTTTATGAGCGAGTATAGAAAATGGCGCTGTCGGTGAACGCGCTCCTCGACGAGGCGGTCGATTTCCTGGGTGACAACAAACCGCTCCACGCCATCCAGATCCTGCGAAAAGTCATTTCGAAAAATTCCGATTGCACAGATGCCTATTTGAAGCTGGCCGAAATTTATGTCGGGATGAATAACTACAACGCGGCGGAAGAACTTCTTCTCGACGGCCTGCGTAAACTGTCGGAGGATTACAAATTAGTTTATGCGCTTGGAAGTCTTTATTACAATCTCGGAGAATTAGAGAGAGCGCTTCCGCTTTTGAGGAAGCTGAACTCGTGGCGCAATCCGAGCGTGCATCTTGCGCTCGCGACTATCTTTCTCGAGCAGAACGAATTTCTCGAAGCGATCGCGGAAGTAAGAAGAGTTTTGCGGGGAGATGCGAAGTATCCCGATGCCAACGGAATCCTCGGAAGAATTTATCTGAAGCAAAAGAATTTCCCGAATGCGATAAAATATCTGCGCAGGGAGCTCGCCTTGAATGAATCTTCGGTCGAATTCCGCCTCGACCTTGCCACCGCATTTTATATGCTCGGCGACCTGCGCACAGCGCTCGAAGAATTTACGCTTCTCATTGACACCGATCCTGATTTTTTCCCGGGATGGCTGATGTGCGGAAAGATTTTGCTGGAGCTCGGCAAAGCCGACGAGTCGGAATTTTACCTGCAGCGTGCGATGAACCTGAATCCGAAGAATGCGGAACTCCTGCAGACGCTGGCAAATCTTTACAATGCCTTCGGCGAGGTTGAAAAAGCGCGAGCCATATTCGATGAGCTCGCCGCGACAAATGCAGTAGTTGAGGACGATACCGATACACTGGAAAATTTTTCTGCAACTCGAAATTGTTCGCGCCGTGATCCCAACTGGCACAATTCGGCCGGGGCAAAAACAGCGAGGAAAAGACGCCGACGATGAGAATCGCCACTGCCTTCCTGATATTGGTTGTTGCGGGCAGCGCTTATGCGCAGATTCCCTTCCGTCAACCTGATGAAACGAATTACAATCTAGGCCTGCAGAGCTACAAGCAGGGCGACTACTCGACCGCTTATCAATACTTCCGGCAGGTGATCAACGACTCGATGAACCAGAGATCCGCGGAAGCTTTTTACTACGGGTCAAAAAGTCTCTTCAGTCTTCATCGGTACCAGGAAGCGATTTCAACGATAGATACTTTTCTTGCCCGTTTTCCCGGCGACGAACATAAATACGAGATGATGTACATACTCGGTGCGGATTATTATTCGCTGGGAAAATATCAATCTGCCGGCGCGCAATTCGTGGTGGCGATAGATTCGGCAGGCGATCAGATGGTGAAGGACCGCGCCGTCGCAAGCCTCCGGACTCTCGTGACCTTCAATTTGAGTTTCGATGACATCAGAAATTTGTTCGCACAGTGCCGCACGCGGGTTTCTGCACTGACAATTGCAATCCCATTCGCGCGAAGGGCTTACTTTTCCGACAGGGTCGCGGTTGCCGACAGTCTCCTGAGAGAATTCATGCAGCGTTATCCGGAGTCCGGGACCGGGAGCGGCGAGATATCGAAGTGGCTCGACAGAATATCTGCCGACAAGGATTTAAGTCAAGCTTCGACAAAGATCGGTGCCTTGCTTCCCCTACAATACGGCGGAAGCGTCGGCGACCGACTTCTTCTCGGTATCCAGCTTGCGCTTGACGATTATAACGCCGCCGCACAGACAAAAGTCGGCCTTGTTCTCGAGAATTACGGGAGCAACCTTGTCACCCTTTATTCCGATATGCGCTCGCTCGCCAAAAACGACGCGGTCAAGGCGATCATCGGTCCGGTATTCAGCAACGAAGTATCGACGATCGAGGACATCGCAAACTCGTCGAAGGTCCCCACGATAACCCCGACTGCCACTCAGACGGGACTCGTCGCGGGAAACACATACATGTTTCAAGCGAATCCAAATTTCAAGACGCGCGCACGGGCAATGGCGGACTATGCGGTCAACGTCCTCCACATTCAAAAAATCTCTGTCCTCTCTCCTTCGGATACTTACGGCAAAACTATCGCAGGCTTCTTCGTCGCCCGTCTGAACGAGCTCAACGTCAAGCCGATCTCAGTCGAGTATTTTGAAACGGGAACGACTGATCTTTCAAAGGAGATGGAGAAAATAAAAAGCGATGCCGCCGCGCTTGGCGAGCCCTACATCGACTTCGCAACGCTCAACAAGGACCAGCAGGCGATTCTGAAAAGCTACGGCATCGCGTCTTCTTTCGTCGATTCGCTCGACAAATCGAGAGGAATTGTCGATGCATACGATTTGCTGGGCGACAATCCCCAGAAGGTGGCAGACTCCATCAAAATTCCTATAACGAGCAGGACCGTTCTCGGAGATTTCGAGGCGCTTCGTTCGCTCGGCGCGATCTTCATTCCTTTGACTTCATCGAAAGATATCGGGGTCGTCGGTGCGCAGATAGCCTACTACAACGTGAGGGCCCAGCTCATCGGCACTGACGACTGGTACGACCTGAACCAGCTTTCGAACAACGACTTATACGACGACGGTGTAATTTTCTGCAGCGACACGTATTTCGACACAAACTCACCCGCTTACAAAGCCGCCAGCGACACGCTGTCGCGGATTTCCGACATAGATTTCGACAGGACCATTTCCTACGGATACGATTTGACGAACGCGCTCCTCGACGTGATGAAAACGAAAACCGACAGGCCGGATATAGAGAACGCGCTGAAGTCGGAAACGTACCATGGCCTGCACTCCACAATTTCATTTTCCAGCGATAACTCGAATCACTACATACACATTCTCCAGTTCAAGAAAGGAAGCATCATCGATCTCGGCGAAGTGAACGCCAACTGATTCAACTGCTATCGGAAGAGGAAAGCCGATAGGCGCTGGCTTCCAATTTTGCGTTAGGATTCAATGAAGATGGGAGGCTGAAATGACCGACAATATCAAACGCACACTTCGCGAATGGCCTGAAAGCGAAAAGCCGCGCGAAAAACTTTTGTCCCATGGCGCAACGAAACTCACCGACGTGGAGCTCCTCGCAATACTCCTCAGGACCGGAACTCGCACGAAGTCTCATTCGAAGACCGCGGTAGACATCGCGAGGGAAGTCATGATGACATTCGACGATTCACTGGAAGTCCTCTCGGCGAGGGATGCGCTCGAGCTGTCTGCGATTGCGGGAATCGGAAAAGTAAAAGCGGTGACACTTTCCGCGGCGTTCGAGCTCGGGAGGAGAATGCAGAGCAATCCCAGCCGCGACATGCCGCTCCTCAACAATCCCGACGCCGTTTACAAGTTCATCATGCGAGAATTTGCGGGAGAAAAACGGGAGATATTCAAAGTCATTGCGCTCTCCACGTCGGGAAGGGTCAAGCGCGTCAAAACGGTGACGGAAGGAACGCTGAGCGCAAGTCTCGTAGATGCAAGGGCCGTGTTCAAGTTTGCGATACTCGAAGAAGCGGCGAGCATCATCGTGGTACACAATCACCCGAGCGGGAAGCTCGATCCGAGCAAGGAGGACATACAGATCACCAAAGACCTCGTTACCTCCGGAAGATTCCTGGACATCTGCGTGCACGACCATCTGATTGTCGGGCCGACAGGATATTTGAGCATGAAGAATGGGGGATATATTTGAATGAGCTGATTCGTAGTGTTTTCAGAAAAGGGCACTCAAGGAAACCTGTGCGTTCAATGAGTTCCAGTTAAGCCGAGGGCCGCCATCGTAGTCAACCTCTTTTCCCCAACTCAGCGAACACTGAAGACGAAGTCTATCCAAGATGTTCCCTCTTATGCTGCCACCCCATGCCCAATTTTCGTAGGGACTGCTTCCGCCGGAGTATTTCCAGGTTTCATAAGTCAAATTAAATCCAGCGTCCAATTCCGTTATTATACCAAATCTGCCGATGAAATCGACCTGCAGATCCGGCACTCTCGGAGATCGATCGGATTCCACGTTCGAAAGCACAATATTTACAGTTGCCGAGTAGTCTCCCGCATTATCTATCATCCCGAAGAAGTAGTCGAAATCGTTTAGCTCTGTCCCGTTGAATCTTAAATTGTGAAAAGTAAGTCCCCCAATTAGTTGATCCGTCCAGAAACTGCCTTCTCGAAGCGGTGCGCCAAGACTACCAGCCAGTTCGAGTTGGAGAAAATCGAGAGTACCAATTACAAGACTGTCGGATAGAAGAATCTTTTTCGTCGACCCAACTGAAGATTCCGAAAACAAGGAATAATACTCGTCCGTTAAATAATCAATCCGAGCTTGATTGATAGTTTCACCCCGGCAAAGGTATGCCCCGGTATAGAGTAACCTCCTCAAATCGTATGTCGACAAGAATCGCTTCGTGGAAATTATGTTCCATGACGCCGACAGAATAGCAAAATTGTAGCGATCATTGATCTTCCTTTCTTCCCGGTACAGCCCCTGGTATTCATCATTAGTGCTGTCGAATAAGTTTTCGTTTTGCTCATGATAGTACCAATCTATTCCAAACTTGAGGAGATCACCATCATTAACCATATAGCTCAGATTAAAACCGGGCTTCACTTCCCAGCTATTGCCTTGATATGAGAATATTCCATTTGAAAAGATCAAGGAAGACTTGCCGGAAGAAAAATCAAAGTATCCATTCATCCCAATGGCAAAGCGATCAGACAGACCGTACGTCAAACGAACAGGTAAGCCAATGGAGTACCCATCCCCGATTGACTGGCCGGTAAGAGATTCGCTTAAGTATGTTGGTGAAAAGGAAAATGCAAATTGATCAGGATCAAGGAGCAAGTCGGAAAAATAATAATACTGCTTAAGTCTTTCCTCGCTAAAATTCATTCGACCACCGGAAAGGTAGGTAGCCGATAATCCCAAAGAAGTATGCTTAGTAGTACTTTCACCTTCGTACTCCTCATATTCAACTCGATATGGCTCATATTCCGCATGTCCTGCAAACTCCCAGCTACTTCCAGGTCTTAGAGCAATACCGATATTGTAAAATCGATCCCGATCATTTGGCCAGGAGTTTCGCAGGTCGCCGGCCACTTCATAGCTTGTCCGATTCCCCACCATAAAATTTGCTTCACCGGTATTGAAGTGGTCTACCAACCCGTCATATCTGGAAGAAATATCAACGCTCTCCTCGTAATAGGAATAACTCAAGGAAGACAAAGCTGCATACGGAAGCCGACCGTAGATATCTTCGAAACGGGCCGATAGGGAATCAACTGCAAACTCAGCGGGCATAGACTTCATGCTTGACGTGTCTTGCCGCGCAAATGCTACAGAAGAAAAAACAGCCACCACTCCTATAGAATTCAGAAATCTTTTCGTTCTTTGCTCATTCAATGCAATCTGTGAAAACAGCCTGCACACCAATCGCCTGATCGCGACAGCTCCCATTTAATCGTTATCGGTTTAAGCTGTTACTAATTTTCTTTTTACAGCCACGATAGAAAATTATACGGGGGGCTCCCAACTTTGTCAAGCCAGTCAAATATTATGTTTTCTTTGACCGATGATCTCAATTCTTCAAGGGATATTCAAAAATAAAATGAGCAGCCTCAGCTATAGCGCGTCCCGGGCCAGGGAGTCGATAAGAGTGGAAGAATATGCTTCTTTTTGATGATCGAATCAGCCAGGAAGAGATGCGGATGCGAACGATTGAACCCGACATCCATCAAATCCACCATCCGATCCGTCCGAACGCCGATTCAATGGCTCCGGATCGCAATCGAAGCCTTCCAAATGCCAATCCGATGCGTCCAAACGCGAATTCAATGGTTCCAAATGGAGTTCCGATGAGTCCGAATGGCCACTCGATGGCTCCAAACGGAGTTACGATGCGTCCGGAAGGCATTCAGATGTGCCACATTGGCAAATCGATGGATCATATTGAGACTCCG
Source organism: Candidatus Acidiferrales bacterium (assembly GCA_035515795.1). Taxonomy (NCBI): domain Bacteria; kingdom Pseudomonadati; phylum Acidobacteriota; class Terriglobia; order Candidatus Acidiferrales; species Candidatus Acidiferrales bacterium. Next base: position 377,301 of record DATJAY010000035.1, read on the forward strand.
ATATGTCATACAGCACACTCAATGGGCCATATCGGCGGTCGAATGCATAATATTTGTGATCGAACTGGCCGCTTTGACGGCTCGATGGAAATTATCGGCAGCTCGACGGGCCATATCGGGGACCGAATGCAAAATATTGGCGCGTCGATGGGCCCAATCAGACACCGCATGAGAAGAATCAGCTTTCACATCGGCCATATCAACGCTCGTATGCAAATAATCAGAGCTCACATGTGCCATATTGGCACGCGAAGCAGAGATATCGAGCGTCAAAGGCCGGCCGGAGATTGTCGGCGTCATGGAGTCAGGATTGTAATCTTTCCCCTGGTTTCCACTTGACATTCACTTCATGGTGTATTAAAATTTAGCCGCAGATATTGCCAGAGGGCAGAAAGAAGCAGGGAGCCCAAAGCACGAAGATTCACCTTACGATTGTTTCAGCTTGAAGCTGAGTAGTTTTGAAGCATTACTTGGCATCAAAGGAGTCTTTGAGATGAAGAATGGTGCAGCGGTTATTGCAATAACATTTCTAACAGTAGGATCACTTCTCGCGCAGGTGCACATACGTGAGAGCACGGTGATTACGCCAAGAGAGGGGAAGATAGCACAGGAGGTGAACAACCCGCACAAGTTCCATATTGAAGTTATCCAGACATATCCTACACCGATCCGATTCGAAGTGGCGGGGACGTGCACAGACACGGTCCTGGGGTCCGTCGGCTTGAGGCTCGTCGCCGATATCGGTCCTGTAAGGGCTGATGATTATTGGTTTGATGTTTCCGTTTGCGGTTCAACTTCGCTTGATAACCCTGACACTATGACTGTGGGTGTGTTCTTCGATGATTCCACGTTATTCGAGCAGACTCATCTCAGTCCGTACTGGATGGGAGGATGTTTCCCTATGTCCCAGTTCTGGGACTGCCGTTTCACGACTCCATATTTTTCAACATTCGATTTCACTTTGGCAAAGCATCAATTCATATCGGGAGATACGACGGGAATGAGTTTGAACGGCAGAAACGACTGTAGTGAGACAGCGTGGTCGACAACAGATCCGCTTACACTGACCATCGTTACAGGGAATCAATACGTATCATTTCATCAAAGAGATTCACAGACGGGAGGAGATACGAAATTAGGCTCAACCATATCCGCAACGGGAAATAGTATCGGACAGTACGTTCTCGTAGCCGACGGTGCTCCGCCGGATTCGATTAACAGTTGGGCAACGATACAGGCAGAGAGCAATGGCATGACAAGAGTAGACTCGGTGCAGATACTCCCATTTGTCGACCATTTTTACGTTTATGCACAACCCGATACGATCGATGATTCTGCCACCGCCAAGATATATGTTCAGGCTAAGGATGCTATCGACGAGGATATGGATTATGATGGGAATGTCCGGATCTCTGCTTCGCCGTCTCAATATGGAGACTTGAATGTAGAGATGTTAAGCGCGATGAAGAAAGGGGGCATGAACGGAAATCATAAGACGATGAGCATCTCGTCGGTCAAAGGAGCTTCCTCCAGGGGATCAGAAGATTCAAACATACCGGAGAGGAGATCACTTGCGGCGATGGATTCCGTGCTTGAGACAGATTATTGGACAGCTAACTGGGGTAGAGTGTTTTACACTGCCGACGGAACCGTCCCCGACAGCAACATGACCATCACTTTCACAGTTATGTCAGTGGATCAGACGAGTGTAACAGGAAAGGGGCAAGTGGTAATACTGTCTCCTTATCAATTAGACGTCAAATATCCAACCGATGCTCAGAAGATTACCGGCGATAATCCTCCGAAGATGCCCGAAGTGTCAGGGAAAATAAAAGCGCAGCTTCATGCAAAGAAAAACATTCCTGTGACTTACAATTGGGAAATGAAAATCAAATGGACGGGTAAGGGAGGATGGAAAACGCCGCAAAATGACGAAGCATATTCAGGCGATACAACTGGAGAGACCAATAAATGGACACCCTTGAACGTGAACTTGAGCAAGTATATTCGTGGAGGACAGATAGTCACGCTGAAGGTTGTGGCAGCTACCACAGATTACTCCACGACAAAAAGTTACGATACAACGTTTGCAATAAAAGGGACCAACCCAACTTTTGCAAATATGCTTGCGGCTCTTAACGGACTTCAATACGAAGCTATCGCCTCCTATGAGAGCAATTTCAACCAGTTTGCCAAAAGTAGGCGTGTTCAGTGTGATACAACTCCAAGTTACCCATTGCAGGGTGGTAAAACCCCAGCCGACTTTGGCATCATGCAAATCGATAGCCCACAAACCGACGACATTATCTGGAATTGGACCGTAAATGTGCAGACGGGGAAAGACATGTTTGACGCGCGCTATAATGCCGCAGCGACGTACCACGAGGATTTTGCTGGTTCGTCACCTTTGAATGAAGACGAAAAAATTGTAGAAGCATATTGTGAATACAACGGAGGACCCGGGGCTTGGTACTGGAAATGGATACAAGGGGACCCTTCACAAAATGGACCAGGCTATTGGGAAGAACAAACCCAATCCTTTATAACGGCAAAAGCATATGCAGATAATGTATTTGCATTGTACAAATCGCATCCATGGCGTTAAAATGAAAGAGGTTTATATGAAAAAGTGGAAATGTTTATTTCTGATTTTAGTAACATCGGTAAGCGGTACATTCCAAGTATTTGCCCAATCATATTACTATAACAACAGCAGCGAGGAATTACCCGTTTGGCGTTTAAATTTACAAAGCGGGACTAAAAGTTTGTTTTATTCCGATTCAATCAATCCTTACAGTAATGTATTATGGGACCCGACTCAACAGTGGATTTTTATCGAGCGTGATAATAGCTACATACCCCACATAGCTGCGGACCATTATTACATATCAACTACCGTTGTAAATGCAAATACACCATCAATAACTCATGTTTTTCCCGATCAGTATCCTCACCCGCCAGGCACATCACCCAATTCTTTTTTTATTTCAAGGATAGAATCACCCCTGGGGGCATACGATGGCATAGTCTATAACTCTGTTAAAAATGTTTTCTATGTCACGTGGTTTCTTCCGGCTCCAGATAGCTTGAAATGGTGGGGAGATTTATCTTCGTACCAAAGGACTGCGGCTTATGATGCATCGACATTTACATTCCTTGATACCCTGCCGGTTCCTCCGGGGTGGATTACTGGTCTTAGTTCTGTTTCAGATGACGGGAGTTATTTGTATTTAGAAAAATGGGGATACGGGAAAGTGGATGCAATCGGCAAATATTCGCTTCTGACAAAACAGTTAACAATCAACAGGAGCCTGTCTGACCTGAAAGTTCCAGACGTTTACACTGTAGAGGATAGTAAGAAAGGAAATTTTCTTTTGTGTCTTTTATATCCTCAACCACAGATGGAAGATAAAGAGTTTGGAGTATACAATGTAGATAAAGATACGATGTATAGTCTAATCCCTTTTCCATTACAAACTCACGAGTATTTATCAGGCGATGCGAAAGTTGTAATGATAGAGGAAACACCATTGGTTACTGAACAAAGGCCTTGGGGAACCGATTATGTGTACCAGCACACTGGCTGCATTTCCATCTTCGATGATATCTCGGGTACGCTTTTGCAGAAGCTCAAACTACCACAGGATGGGAAAGTCCTTGTTTTTGATAACTATCCCAATATGCTTTATTACTACTATGAGAAAAAACAAAGGTCTATCAACATCGATCTTAGCAAACTCCCAACCATCGGAACAATCAACGCACAGAATGTTCTTGTCGGCAGCGGAGCGTTTACTCTTTCCGTTACGGGCAAGAATTTCACACCTACCTCCAAAGTCCAGCTTAATGGTACAAACCGGGCGACGACATTTATTGCTGATACGCTTCTGCAAGCGACCATCCGCGCCGAGGATGTCGATACGGCAACGACGGCATACATTGCTGTCAGAGACAGCATTGCTCCATCATCGCATTCAACGACGGATTCATTAGCATTAAATATTATCTCTGTGCCACAACAATCGCTACAGCCAATTCTAGATTGTGTCACACAAACTAATGACACGACATACACAGCATGGTTCGGCTACGGGAACGACGACACAACTTCCATCTTTGTTCCTGTCGGTCCGCAGAATAAATTCTCTCCGACTCCTAACGACAGAAACCAGACGATCACCTTTGAGCCTGGAAGAAAGGATAAAGTCTTTAGCGTAATATTCAACGGTAAGAATCTGACATGGAAATTGAACGGGAGTGAAGTGGTTGCATCGAAGAAATCGCCGAGGTGCAACTGAAGCTGGAATGAAAGGTGTGAGCAAGAATGAGGCTGATGATCAGATAACTCAAACAAATGACCTGAAACCCCGCCCCATTTTGGCTAGGATAGTGTAGAAAAAATTCGGCAGTTAAGACTGAATCGACCGGGGTCTAATAACTCTTCTGAATTTCCTGCGGCTGCTTCTTCATGTACGTTCCAAACACGAAGTCCCACAGCGGCGAGCTGACTCCATAATTTCCATCCGGGTCCATGTAATGATGCCGCATGTGCTGCTGCTTCAGGTAGAGCGATATCCTTCCGCGCAGACTGAAATGATGGACCGCATAATGCGTCAGGTCATAAGCGAGGTAACCGAGTATGAATCCTGCGAAGAACGGCGGAAGGTAACGGGTACCGAGAATATTTTTGAATAAGAAATAAAAAAGAAATGCGAGAGGTATACTGACAATCGGCGGCATCACGAGGCGCGTGGAATCGCTGGGGTAATCGTGATGAACGCCATGGAACATAAAGTGAATCTGTTTTCCCCAGCCGCTCGTCGGCACGTAATGAAAGATAAATCTGTGAAGCGCGTACTCCGCGAGGCTCCATACCAGCAGGCCGAAAACAAACAGCGGGAAAGCATACGTGATACTTACGCCTGCGACAATGGTTTCGTAAAGCATGTATCCGATGACCGGGAAATAAATTATCGCCGGAATCGACGGATGGACGTGCGAAAAAAGTTCGAGGAAATCACTCTTGAACATCCTCGCGGATTCGTCTTTGTTTGAAACATATCGCTTCATAAAAATCCTCCATTTCTCGAAATCAGTTTTTCCCAAAGAAGCCGGCAAATATCAATGAGATAGTCTTCCAATTCTTGACCGGCTCCTCTATCTAAAACTGAAATAAGATTGAGAAAATTCCCGGAAGTTCATGCGGAAATGGAACAGACCTAATTTTGTGGGATGGATTCAGGCCGCCGATATCTCTGCGCGCGATCTGCGAGCTATTCTTTTTCCGATTTCGCGTTGTAGACGATCTTGCGGATAGTGTCAAATCGCAGGTATGGATATTCGTCCTGGATCTTTTCAATCGCGTCGCCTACGCTCATGTAGTTGCGCAGGTCCTTGAAACGCCGCTTGATCTGGTAATCTCTGACAGCCTTGTAGTCCAACAGGCTGTTTTCGATCAGCTTCTCGTAGATTTCATCAGGCAGAATATCGCTGAGCGGGTTTTCGATGTGCTTTTTTTGTATTTTCTTCTTCTCCGAGGGAATTGTCATCTTCTCCATGGTTTCCTCGCTATGCTTTTGTGAGACTTAGTTTTGACATACGATATCAAAGTCTCGCCTTTCCCTCCGACCCATTTATATTTTTGCTTTCCATAAGAATTAGATAAGAAATTACTTCGAAATTTTCCTTAAAAACTTGCGTGGGCGATAGAGGATTCGAACCTCTGACCTCTCGCGTGTGAAGCGAACGCTCTGAACCAGCTGAGCTAATCGCCCCAATTGCTGAATAATCTAACACTCTATAGCTTGCCATGCAAGAAAATCCTAATTTCGTTATTTCTTCTCCATCGAGTCTTCACTAAAAAGAACGTACTGCAACCTGATCCGGTTTCCTTAGAGACGGAAATGACCTCAAAAAGTTTAAGATTTGGACGATAAAGTGCGCTCGGACACACCATCATCCGGAAGCTGCCTATGTAGATGGATGACTTATGGACGAAGTCCTATATGCCAGCCGCTTCGAGGACTTTTATTGCCACCTCGTACTTCTTGAACGGCGGCAAGAGATATGCGCCTGCTACGGCCGACTTAATCTCGCGGAGAAACTCCGCTGAAATGTCGATTCCCACTTGGGCCGCGTTTTCCCCGGAGCGGAACATCTTCTCCCGTATCTTCTCCGGTATGTTTATTCCTGGTATTTCATGGTGGAGGAACTCGGCGTGCTTGTGACTCCGAAGCGGGAGGATTCCTATGACAACCGGTACGTGCAGCGGTTCAACCGCTTTGATGAATCTCTCAAACATGCCGACTTCGTAGATCGGCTGAGTGAAAATTACATCCGCTCCCGATTCCACCTTGCGGCCCAGTTTTTCCAATTCGTAATCGAAACTGTCCGCCGACGGATTGGCGGCACAAGCGATGAGAAACGATGTCGCTTCGCCGATAGGGTTTCCGACCGAATCCATTCCGCAATTCAGGTTCTTTACTATCTTGATGAGTCCGACGGAATCGACATCGAAGACCGACTTCGCTTGAGGAAGGTCGCCGACTTTCGCAGGGTCGCCCGTTATGACGAGGATATTTCTTAAGCCGAGTGCATGCGCTCCCAGGAGCTCGGCCTGAAGACCGATCATGTTCCTATCGCGCGCGGCAAGATGGGTCATGGCTTCAATCCCTGTTTCCTGCTGGATGATTTTCGAGATCGCGATCGAGCTCATTCTTATCCGTGCGCGCGCACCGTCGGTAATGTTGACCGCGTCGAATCCATTTTGCATGCAATAGCGTGCTCCTTCGATCACGCTGGAGATATCGAGGCCCCGGGGAATATCGAGCTCAAGAGTAGTGATGAATTTCTTTCCGGCGCCACTCTGCGTGAGCGCAAGTCTTTTTGAAAACTCCGATTGTGTCGAGCCTTTTCCCGCTGTCGATGGCTTGACCGCGGTCTTTCTCTTTACTGCAACGGCAGATTCCCGTGATTCCCCGGTTCGTTCGGATTTCAAGCCATGGACGGCTTCTGCAATTGCTTTGATGTGGGCGGGTGTCGAGCCGCAGCAGGCTCCGATGACGGTGACGCCGGCTTCGACAAGCTGCCTTGCATAGGTTGCGAGATATTCCGGCGTGGCGTGATAAATCGATCTTCCGTCGACCAGGGTCGGAATTCCCGCTGCGGGCTGGGCGGACAATATTACGTCTTCCGAATAAATGGACTTGATGATGCCGTACATTCTTTGCGGTCCGACCGTGCAGTTCGAGCCGACGACGTCGACGCCTTTGGATTTTATGTGTCTCACGACTTCGACCGGAAAGTCGGTGGCCAGGATCACGCCGTCCTCCGAAAAAGTTTTTTGTGCGATGATCGGAATCTCCGGAGAAATTTCTTTAGCGGCATCGATGGCTGCGTCAAGCTCATTCAGATCCAAAAATGTCTCGAGGATCAGAAGATCTACTCCGCCGCTGACGAGAATTTCTATCTGCTCTTTGAAAACCTTTCTTATATCCGCAATCTTTGTCTTGCCAAGAGGTTCAAGCAGCCTCCCGGTGGGTCCAACTGCGCCGGCAACGTAAACGGTTTCCCCTGCGGCGCGTTTGGCGATTTCGACGGCGGATTTATTTATCTCGTTTAATCTATCTGCAAGATGGTACACCTCGAGAAGCATCCGGTTTGCCGAGAAAGTATTTGTCTCGATAATTTCGGCGCCGGCCTGGATGTACTCCCGGTGTGCGCGCTCCACGATGTCGGGATTTTTTATGTTCTGTATTTCCGGCGGTTTCTCGTCATATTCATACAATTCGAGCAGCGTCCCCATCGCGCCGTCGCATACGATGACGCCGTCTTTAAGTCTCTCTCGGAAAGTTTTTTTCATATCTCTGGAAAATTTAAGACCTTGCATGCGCAAAAACCTCAGCAGGGTCGATTCAAGATATAAATTTTCCCGACTAATTCAAAAAGATGGGAGAAAAGTGCGGCGAAAATCTTAAGTGAAGCCAGTATGAGAATCATGGAGCAGATGATACAGCAGATGGTGACCACAATCACGTAAAACCATCACCCAAGTAACATCTGTCTCAGTGAACCAGTATATTAAATGAGTTGAGAAATAATGGTCGGCAGTTGTTTCAGGGTCACTACATTTTCTAATCATGATAAAACATTCTGAAATTTCAGGAGGGAAGATTATTTTGCGCGCTTATATCGGCAACGCACTTTTTATTTTAGTTTTATTCCTTTGTAAGTCGGCAGCATCCCAAGGCGTTTACACAATTTCAGGCCGGATCGTCGACGCCAAGACGGGATGTCCACTTCCGTCGGCGAACGTGAGAGTTTCCGGCTCGGCGAAGGGGACCATCACCAACCTCGACGGTTCCTATCTCATTTCTCTTCCGGCGGGGGAGTACACTTTATTTTATAGTTACGTCGGCTATCAAATGGATTCCGCGGTTGTTAGGCTTGCCGGAAATGTCCGTGAGGACGTCAAACTCCAGCCGGCAGACATTTTATTTCCGGAGGTTGTATCTATTGCCGAAGACCCGGCGTATGCGATCATTCGAAAGGCAATTGAAAAGAAACACGAATGGGCAAAGCTGCTTCGGTCATATGACTTCAAAGCCTTCACGAGGTTGACAATTTACCGTGACACGGCTCTTGCAGGCATCACCGAATCGTACACCGATGGCTATTGGCAGGAAGGGGATTCGCTCCGCGAGGTGGTCACCCAGAAACGTGAGACTAAGAATCTGCCGGAGGCGGGGCTCATACCTTTCGTGGGAGAAATAGTAAACTTCACTGACGACCTGATCGAATTTGCCGGCTATAAATTCGTCGGCCCGATCGCCGAAAACGCATTCGATTATTGTAAATACAGACTCCTCAGGACGTTCACTAAGAACAACGTCGCCGTTTACGAGATCGAAGTCATTCCAGATTCCCGAATCGTCCCGCTTTTCTCCGGCAAAATTTCAATTGCCGATTCGTCTTACGCCGTGATGGGAGTTGACTTCCGTCCGAACGAAGCATTCAATATTCCTTTTCTGACAGATCTGAAAGTAAATTTTGCCCAGCACTATTCTCTTTATGAAGGCAAGTTCTGGATGCCTGCCGACATAATCACCGATTTCGGAATGAAGATCCAATTCGCCGGCATTTCGCTTCCGAGAATCACGATCAACGAAACATCGGATATCTACGATTACAGACTGAATGATCAAATTGCCGATTCGATCCTTAAGAAACCTGTCCTTGTCATCGATTCGAGCGCGACAAAATTCGATTCGACATTCTGGAGCGCACACGAGGTTCTTCCGCTTACGTTGGCAGAAGAAAAAGCATATAACACGCTCGACAGCACTCAAACCCTGGCGAAGCAATTCAAGCCTACCGGCGTCGCTGCAAAACTCTTCGATAAAGGCGGACCTCTTTCGGTTTTGAAATATGTCGATGTGAGATTCAACAGAGTCGAAGGGTTGTTCCTCGGCGGGATTTATACGTACACGTCCGAAAGATCGTGGAGAATGGTCGGACTTTCCAACGAAGGATTCGTTGATACATCGGGGAGCGGAGGATGGAGCCTGAGTGCCGCAGCAGGGTATGGGATTTCAGACAAGATTTTCAAGTGGCGGGTTGGCGGCGACTACCCGTTTGCAGATCATGTCAAGAGCGGAGCCGGCGCGGAAGTCCATCGCGACATCGATCATTATCCCGAAGACAATTTTTTCTCGTCGTTTACGACCACGATAACTTCTTTGTTCGGATGCAACGATTACTACAACTATTACATGGCATACGGCTGGAGCGCGCACTATTCGATTGTGCCTATTGATCATCTTAATTTGACTGCGACTTATCTGTCCGAGGACGAGACGAGCGTGGTGAATCACACGGAGTTCAGCATCCTTGCGCTCGGAAACGCGTACCGTCCGAATCCGCCGATCATGTCGGGTGAGATGCGAAGCGCGAAAATTTCGATCCGTTATGGGGATGAGGAGGCGCCGCTCGGTATATTGCCGACGAATGCGGTGGAGTTAAATGCAGAGTACTCGTCGCCGTCGTTCCTCGCAAGCAATTTTCACTTCGGTCGTTACCACTTGACCGCGTCGTACCATTTCGACACGTTCTTGAAAAATTATCTTTTCCCGCCTCAGACGCAGGTGATGTTCGCTGGCGGCTATTCGACCGGGACTCTTCCCGTGCAGCGGGAGTTTGTCCTCGACTCACAGATCGGAGGACTCGCGCCTTTCGGGGTTCTGAAAACCGCGCGGCCGGTAGAGTTTGCAGGCGACAAGTTTGCGATGGTCTCAGTTGAGCAAAATTTCAGAAATGTTCCCTTCCTGCTCCTCGGCATCCCTTTTTTATACAAGAAAGGGATGGAGCTCCTGATCGACGCTTCTGCCGCACAGTCATGGCTCAATGGAGTATCGACGACAAACGGCTGGTATTACGAAGCCGGAGTCGGTTTAGGAAAAATTCTAGGACTTATTCGCATGGACTTGACTTACCGGCTCAGCAAGCCGAACGACGTTTACTTCAGCGTCGGGATGAGCAGCATACTGTGAGAGTTGCATCGCCGGCACTTATTTAATAATGGACCATTGGAAAGTTATATTATTCTGAAGAGAGTAAGTGAAGAGAAAGATATGGGATTCATTAATTCGTGGGGAAATCAGGTTAGGGCAGAGTCTTACTCCAAACTTGAATTTCCCAACACATACTATTTAGCCTACAGGGACCTTCCGGAAATAATCGCAGGACATGTTCGGGGCAACAGGGCTGTCGACTTCGGATGTGGAGCAGGTCGCTCCACTCGATTCTTGAAGAAGTTAGGCTTCGAAGTAATCGGAATCGACGTTGCCCTGGATATGCTCAAGAAGGCAAAAGAGATGGATGCCGAAGGTAATTACCAATTAGTGAGCAACGGAAGTTATAGCCACATCGGAGCAGGGAAGTTTGATCTGGTGCAGTCGATTTTCACGTTCGACAATATACCGGGTTGGGAGAGTCGCACATCTATCCTCGCTTCGTTGTGTGACTTGCTAAAACCGACAGGAAGAATGGTTGTTCTCGATGCGACACCTGAGTTGTACACAAACGAGTGGGCATCATTTAGTACAAAAGCTTTTCCCGAGAATTGGCATGCAAAGACGGGAGACATCGTACGCGATATCATGCTGGATGTGGAAGATAGAAGACCGGTTGAGGATATATTTTGGACTGAAAAAGATTATCTGAAGCAGTTCGGCATGGCAGGCCTGGAGATCGTGGCTACTTACAAACCGCTGGGTCGTGACGGCGAGCCGTTTGATTGGGTGACGGAAAAGGAGATCGCTCCATGGATGATCTTTGTGCTGAAGAAGACGAAAGTATGACATTTATAGCGGAATCATTTGGGATCTATATCAAACGCCGGCCGCGCATTGTGGCTGCAATTGCCTTTGGCTGCACGACAGCAGTCGCGACGCATTTTGCCTGGTACCCTGATGCGAGAACGAGCGGCTACATTCCGGTGTTGACTCTCGCGGTCGGTCTGTGCCATGCGCTTGCCGGTATCATCACGGGACGACGTCTGATGGACAGGACTCGCACGAAGACCTTGTTCCATTCCTGCTTAATCGGAGCGGGCACATCGCTTCTTGCGATGGCGTTTTTCACTCCGCCGTTTGCATTATGGATATCTGCCTCGAATGTCCGATCCGAAGGTATATTCTCGTACCTTTACCTGACATTGCTCATCGGCCTGTTTTCTTTTGTTGCTATCGGATGGGTTCTCCTTCTGGTGTCGATCTGGGTTGGGTGGATGCTCTATCGAGTGACGACTCCCGAGGCTGAGAGCTAAGCAGGCGTTGATGATATGAAGGTCCCGGAAGCTTGATTTTGCTAGGTATGACGATTAATATCGTTTGTAAGCGACTCAAGTAAGCTGGCTGTCAATAAAGGGAGCAGAAAGTTGGAGGATCATTATGTTCGAAATTCCGGAATACGTAACCATCGCAGGACAAATGGCGAAGAGCCTCACAGGCAAACATATTGCCGGAGGAAGTCTTGGAAATTCGCCGCATAAATTTGTCTGGTACAATCGTAAGCCGCGCGAATTTGAAAAAATAATCAAAGGAAAAACCGTCGGCAAAGCATACGCCAGGGGGAAATGGTTATTCATTCCGGTAGAGCCCGGTTACATTCTTGTCTTCGGAGAATGCGGCGGCAAAATCCTGCTGCATGAATCTGCGTCGGATTTGCCCGACAAGTACCACCTTTCTCTTCTCTTCGATGATAGTACAGCTCTTTCGGCAGCGACTCAAATGTGGGGCGCGATGGAGTTGTACGAAAAAGGCAAAGAACTAGAGCGGAAGTACATTTGTGGAATGCGAACTACGCCGCTCGAGCCGAAATTCACCGTTACATATTTGACAAAACTCATCGAGGAAAGTATGAAGGTGGGAGGGAAGAGCGTGAAAGCTCTCCTCACACAGAATCAATTGATCCCCGGTATCGGAAATTCCATTGCACAGGATATAATGTTCGTAGGCAGGTTGCATCCGAAGCAGCCTCTCGAAGTTTTAGAAAAAGATCAGATACGAAAACTTCACGGTGCGATTGTGCAGACTCTCAAAGGCGCGATAAGACTCGGCGGGAGAAACGATGAATTCGATCTCTACGGCAATCCCGGAAAATATGTACGCTTGATGGATAAGGATGCTGTCGGCCGGCCATGTCTGGAGTGCGGTACCAAGATCAAGAAGATAGCCTACTTGGGCGGGGTGTGCTATTTTTGTCCGAAGTGTCAGGGAGAGTCTTGAATTGAGCCAGGAGCGTTATCTAGAATTATAGTAAGATGACAATAATTAGGTTAAGCTAAAAGTATTCTATGTTCCGTCAAAATATGAAGGCAAAAATTCTTACAGATATTCCCTTAGTTGTTTGCTGCTCTCTAAGCTGGGTCCTATTTTCATTTATTCTGAGTATTGTTTCATGCCAATGGCTTTGGTTCAGTCGTTCGGGTTCTGTTATCACCCTTGCCGGAGGGATACTGGCAGTTCGACGTCTTCTTCGTCTCGGCGTTAAAGGATTTTTCCATAGTCAGCACACAATTGATGGTGGACATTATGTTCTGACACCTGATGAAATCGAGTCAAATAGGCAAGAACTTCTTGACGACCGGGCTACATATATAGGTGTTTGCTTTATCATCATCGGCACTATGATTTGGGCTTATGGCGATTTGCTCTAGTGATTCTTATTAGTCACATAGCTGTTAATAGGCCACTAAGAATGAGCAATGATATTAGTAGGGCAAAACCCGACCCCGCTTAAAAACTCCAGCCTATCCTTACCACCTGCTATTCATCCTCTTAAAACTCTCGTCCAACTCCGCTCTCGACGCTTTGATTGCTCCTTCGGTCATACCGTGACCGATTTCGAGTACGTCTGCTTTGAGACTCTTCATCACGGCCGCGACAAACTCTTCGGGTGTCAAACCTGCTTTGTAGTTTCCTCGCTTGGCTCTCCCTTCCGGATTTAATTCTGTGTCGACACCCGGCGGAACAACCTCGATAACTTTGATGCCGGTCTTTAAGAGTTGATGTCTCAGTGCCATGGAGAACGCATGAAGCGCAGCTTTGGTCGCGCTGTATACAGGCATTCGCGCCGCCGGTATGAAGCCTAATCCGGATGAAACATTGATGATGGCGGCATCTTTCTTTCCGGTCAGATATGGAATGACCATGCCCGACAAAATTATCGGAGCTTCCAGATTGATTTTGATTTCGCTTTCACCCGCAAGGAATTCGTCGACCCCTTTCGTGAAATCGACATCTCTTTGAATACCGGCGTTGTTGATCAAAATATTCAATTTTGGAAAACTTGAAGTGGCCCACTCTACAAGTGATTTGCGATCCGCCTCGTCAGCCACGTCGCAAACCCTAATGTGGACTTCCGGATGCTTCTTCTGAACTTCAAGAAGTCTTTCTTTCCGCCGGCCGCAGATTATGACTTCATTCTTCTCCGCCAGGAAAGATTCGGCGAACGCGTAACCTATTCCGGTAGCCCCGCCGGTAATTAATATTGTATTGCCTGATATATTCATTTGAAATTTTCTCCGTTACTTTTTTGCAGGATATCCGACCGTCTGGCCAAAGAGTGCCCGCTGCTCAGCGCGCAAATTTAATTTTTCCGCAAGCGCTGGCTTGTTGCAATTATGAAACCATACTGCCAGTCCTTGAGATGCAGCAAACAAATATACATTGCCCGCAATGAGCCCGGTGTCGACGAAGTAATATGACTTCTGAACTTCAGGATCCAACAAACCTGGTTCCTGGTAACCCGATGTGTGAGAAAGCCTGTGGATGTCCACGACGTAGATGAGTTGGACCGGCGCCTTCGCCATGAAGTCTGCCTGGCCGGCGCCAATTGCGAGGGATCGTAAATCACCCGTGAGAACCGGATCGAGCCTGTGACGAAACGGATCATAAAGGTAAGTACCTTCCTCCAAGGCGACGTAGATATCAATTTCTTGAGAGTTGCTCGCCGACGCGGCTGTTCTCCCCGGAATCTCGAACGGACCGACATTACGGTTCACTCCGCACGCCGCCCAGAGGAGATTCGAAAGCATCTGCAGCGAGAGTTTTCTATCGCTTATCTCGCGCGTGGTTTTCCTTCGCTGGAGCGCTTTTGTCACGGACATGTCACGACCCGCTGTCGGTTTCGGCAGCTTGATCGGCAACAGCTTCTGCGGGGAAGAATTGCCGGACATCGAAGCCGGTTGAGATTCCGTTTTCTTTCTTTTACGATTCATAAGATCCTCCTTATGCGGTTCAGTAAGTCAATCGTATTATAATAATTAATCATGAATTCTTTCAAATGCGAATTTTACTTTCATGATATTTATCAGTAAACTAACTCATACAGCATTCAGTTTTGAGTTTGGAATGCCCATTCACAGGACCAACATATAAGGACGATACGATGGCAACTGCACAGGACAAACCCTATACCGTCGAGTATTATTACAAGACGCGGTGGGGACATGCGGACGAGTTCCTCCAGCTATATAAGAAAAACCATCACCCGATCTTGAAGAAACGGATGGAGATGGGACACATACTGAAACTCACGTTGACGAAGCCGCGCTTCCATTCGACCGAAGACGGCAGATGGGATTTCAGAGTAACGATCGTCTGGAAGAATATTCAAACGACCGACGAGGGCTTCAGCGAAGCAGATCTTGCCCACCAGCTTTACCCAAATCAGGACATATTCAAGAAAGAAGAACAACGGCGGTTTGAAATCCTGGAGGCGCATTGGGATGTGCCGGTCGTCGAAATGGATCTGGAAAAATAGGAAACACAGGCTTCAGTGGTAGAAATCCGTTTTTGCAGTGAAAAAGATTTTGACGATGTAGTCAAATTGCTTCATCAGCTCTGGCCCGACAAGAAGATTGATCTTCTTTCTCTCAAAAAAGTTTTCGACAGGGCTCTCGTTTCCGACTCGCAAAAATATGTCTGTGCCGCTGAAGGTGGAAAAGTCGTCGGGTTCGGTTCGCTTACCATTAAAAACAATCTCTGGCAAGAGGGATATATCTGCCATGTCGACGAACTCGTCGTCGATTCAAACTTCCGGCACCATGGCATCGGCACAGGGATTCTCCGGCATCTCATAACTATTGCCAAAGAAAAAAATTGCCGCAGGATCGAGTTGGATTCAGCGTTTCACCGAAAAGATGCTCATAAGTTTTATGAGAATTTGGGTTTTGAGAACCGTGCCTTTCTTTTCTCGAAGATTCTATGATTCACCAGTCGGACAAAATATTCTCAAAATGGAAATGGAGGAATGCCACCGTGAAATTGTTTCTATCAATGACAGCCTTTTTATTGTTTTCAATCTGTGCCCTTGCCCAACAGTCTACGCTCAAAATCTGGAACGGACTTGCGCCGGGGACAGAAAATCGTAATAATGAAGAAAAAATCACCGGCGGCAGTATCTCCAACGTGTATCAACCGGAGCTGACGGTATTTCTTCCGCAAAACAAAATTGAAAATTGTCCGGCGGTCCTGGTTTTTCCTGGAGGTGGTTACACCCACTTAGCATTCAAGAAAGAAGGGATAAAGATCGGCGAGTGGCTGAGCTCGAACGGCATTGCTGCGTTCGTGTTGAAATACAGATTGAATCCTGCAGAAGCATTGCAGGACGCGCAGCGGGCGATGAGTCTTGTACGGGCAAGGGCAAAAGACTACAGCATCGATCCCGGGAAAATCGGGGTCATCGGATTCTCTGCCGGCGGACATCTCGCGGCCAACCTCGTCATTCACAATTCAAAAGCTTCTATGACGGATTATGTCGATTCAGTAAACTGTAAACCCAATTTTGCCATACTGATTTATCCATACCTGGGAGAGGTACCCGGATTTTCGACACTTCTTTACGAGTCTGTCGACAAGGATTTTCCCCCGACATTCATCGTGCATGCTTCCGACGACAACAAGGTTCCCGTGCAGCAAAGCATCGATTACTACACTGGTCTGCACAAAGCGGGCGTTTCATGTGAACTGCACATTTTTGAGAAGGGCGGTCATGGTTTCGCGCTTGAGGATGACCGCGGCCCGGTGAAGAGTTGGGCGCTGCTATGTATCGGTTGGCTGAAAATTAACGGGATACTTTTGGATTAATTTCTATTATCAGGTGGAGCTCTCCAAAGGCGCCTCGCGCATCACCGGCTTTTGAGTGTGGGCAGCTTCGGTCCGCGATAACATCGTTTTCTCCTGCAGGTCGTAACTCACTTTCCCGTTCTGCGCAGAAATGAGGGCATAAGATCCGTCGGACTTCAATTCCCGTGCGCGGAGTGAATCTGCAAGCGCAGTGTCTAACACTTCCTCTCTGATTTTTATCGCGAGCGATTCGTCTTCGACTGGAAACATGAGCTCAACTCTTCGCTCAAGATTGCGACCCATCAAATCTGCACTGCTCAGATAAAGCTCCGGCTGGCCTGCGTTGTAAAAGTAAAATACCCTGCTGTGTTCCAGATACCTGCCGACGATGCTGACGACGCGGATCGTCTCGCTGATCCCTTTCACACCCGGTCTTAATGAGCAAATTCCGCGGACGATCAAATCGATTTTCACTCCGGCTTTAGAGGCTTCGTAAATCTTTGCGATCATCTTAACGTCTGTGAGGGCGTTCATTTTAAGAATCATGTGGCCTGGCTTCCCGTTCTGTGCGTTCCGAATTTCCCGGTCGATAAGACTTTCAACCTTTTGCCGGAGCGTGACAGGTGCGACGGCCAGTTTCTTATATGAATCGCGGCGCGAATAGCCGGTCAGGTAATTGAAAACTTCCGTTATGTCTTCGGTTATATCTTCTCTGCAGGTGAAGTAGCTGAGGTCGGTATAGATTCTCGCGGTGATCGTATTGTAGTTGCCGGTGCCGAGATGGACATACCTGCGAAGGCCGTCGTTTTCTCTGCGCACCACCAAAGCCATCTTCGCATGGGTCTTGAGACCGACGAGTCCGTAGACGACATGGACACCGGCGCGCTCAAGCTGCTTGGCCCAGCCGATATTGTTTTCCTCATCAAAGCGGGCCTTAAGCTCGACGAGAACCGCAACCTGCTTTCCCTTCTCCGCGGCTTCGACGAAAAGAGGAATGAGCGGTGATTCTTTTCCTATCCGATAAAGCGTCTGCTTTATGGCGAGGACGTTCGGATCGTTTGCAGCGGACCTGATGAATTGAACGATCGGGTTGAAGGAATCATAAGGATGGTGGAGCAGAATGTCTCCGCGACGAATGCTGCTGAGAATATCTTCCCCGTCTTCTTCGGCCATGAAAGAAACGGGAACATAAGTCGGATCTTTCAATTCCGGCCGGGGAAGTTTCAAGAGAGTCATGAGCTGACTCGGATCGAGCGGTGGATCAAGCTCGTAAACATCGTCCGGCGTGACTTCCAGATTTTCGATCAGGATATCTTTAATTCGGGCCGGCATCTTGTTTTCTATGCTGACGCGAACCACTGAGCCGAAGCGCCGCTGCCGGATGGATTCTTCGATTGATTGTATCAAGTCGTCGGCCTCGTCTTCCTGAATTTCCATGTCGGCATTTCTTGTGACGCGAAAAGCGTAAGACTCTTCGACTGTCATTCCGGGAAAAAGAAGGTTGAGGTTGTTGGCGATGACGTCTTCCAGCCAGACGAAGCGCCACACTTTCTCAAGATCGTGCGATCCGCCGTTCGGAATCTGAACTATGCGCGGAAGAACGTCGGGAACTTTGACACGGGCAAATCTTTCTTCGCCGTTCGGAGTTTTCACGACGACTGCGAGACTGAGGCTGAGATTGGAAATGTAGGGGAAGGGATGTCCTGGATCGAACGCAAGCGGCGTCAGGACAGGATATATTTCACGGGCAAATAAATCTCCGAGCTTCTTGCGGTCTTCAACGGTGAGCTCATCCATCTTCACGATGTAAATTCCCTGAGCGGCCAAGTTAGGAAGCAAATCTTTCCGGTAGCAATCGCACATCTCTTTCAGCATTACAGAAACACGGTCATGGACTGCGTGAAGCTGCTGCGACGGCGTCAAGCCGTCGGGTGAATACTCCACGATATCCGCCAGGATAAGTTCCTTGATACCCGCAACACGTATCATGAAGAATTCATCGAGGTTCGTGCTTACGATAGAAAGAAATTTTACCCGCTCAAGGAGTGGATGCCGTTGATCACAAGCCTCCTGAAGAACCCGCTGATTGAATTCGAGCCAGCTCAACTCGCGATTGATATAAAGACCCGGTTCAACGAGCGGTTCGGCGTGACTTGATTTTTGATCGGTCGAGCGCCGCCGTTTCGTGCTACCCGTTCGTTTCAGTCTGCCGAAAATTGTTCCGGAAGAAGCCAATTCGATCTTTGAGTCTTGTCCCTTCATTTCCTCGCCTGGTGGATTTTCCATAATAGTCTTTTCTGAATCTGCTCATTCATAAGTTAGCCGTAATAAATTAACAAGACAAATTAAGGATTTGTTAAAGAAAACCGGGAAATAATCCGGGACTTGCAGAAAAACAGGGAAAAAGTAGAGTGATCGGGCCTAATTTTCTTTCAGCACCTGCGCCGGTGCCATCAGCCATTCCAGCGTCGCACAGCGGCCGTAGACAAGGGACGCGGTAGAAAGTTTACAGATGCCGCCTTTCTTCATGGTGATGGAAAGATCTTTTTTTCCGGAGATGAGCATCGATATCAGGGCGCTCAGGTATGGTTCATGACCGACGAGAACAATATTGTCGAATTTCTTGTAGGTTGTATTTATTTCATTAATTAGTGCGGCAGGATTGCCGCCGACTTTCAGGTGGGATGAAAACTTCAGGACATTTTCGCAATGGAATTCTTTTGCGACGATCGCGGCAGTCTCTTTCGCGCGGAGGAATGGACTCGTGAGAATTATGTCAAACCTGAGCTTCAGTTTCTTTAATTCTTCCGCGATATGCTTCATCTTTTTTGCGCCATCCTTCGTGAGCGGACGCTCCGAGTCAGGGCCGTTGAACGACTCGCTATCTCCAGCGATCGCGTGGCGAAGGATATAGAGGTCCATGCTTTTCATTCCTCTTATTCAACCTTACCTAATTTTTTCCAGAAGAGATTCAGTTCATCCACCGACGAAACGAACTCGAGCACAAGTTCTCTTCTTCGATTCATCAAATTATCAATCAATCTTCTGAACTGCTCCTGGTCGGCTCGCGGATGTTTCTTGGCATGATCGCGAATGCTGGCGATCAGCACATCGGTATCCTGGATGTTTCCCATCCGCACCTGGTATGCATTCATTGCTTTTTTCGTTCGCGTCGTGACGTTCGGCAGAATGGCTTCCAGCGCTTCGACGGTATATCGAAAGCGCTTAAAGGCTATGCGCAGCCGGTGTATTCTATTTCCTTTTCCCGAGAGAGCGGCCGGTTTCAATTGGACTGCACGGGAAAATGTCCTCGCCAGTTTGCCGACGACTATTGAGCGGGCAGCATCGCGTAAAAGCTGGTCTGCAAGAACGGTCTGGAGTCTCTCTTCTGTCCTGGCGATCCCATCGTCAATCTGTTTAAGCAGAAAACTGTGAAGCTCAGCGTGTGCGCGTCTGAGGAATTGCTTTTCGCGCACCATGAGCAGCGTCAGGAACAAATTCAACGCAGGGAATTCTCCGATAAAACTGCGCACGGTCATGATTTGGACCTGCACATCTCTGAGTTCGCTTAGCGCGCTCAACAATCGCTTCAATTGTTTCCGCGTCTTCGAGATATCCGTGCCGGGGATCATAATGCGAACAAGATCCGTGACTGCAATGAGCCTCCTTGTCGAAACTCTAAGGTCATGGACGGCCTTCTCGGTCGCCCGCTTTCTCGTCTTCGCGAGCTGGTTGGCAAAAATCTGGTGCCGTTCGCCGAATGAGCGAAGCAGAATCTGAATTGTATCCGGTTTAGGAATCCCGGCGATTCGGCCTCGATTGACCTTCGGAGCGAAGCCATTCGGTTTTGCTGCGGTAATCCCGGTAGTGATATCAGTCTTCGACAACGACTTTGACACCGAATACCTCCTCGAACATTTCCGCCTTTTTCATGAGTGCCCACTTCTCAAGTAAAAGGTCTCCTTGGCCCTTCAGATGAATCGCAAACTTCGGCTTTTTGTATTCGACGGAAAACGATTCGACTCTTGAAGCATGTTCGTTATCCATCGCGTCGGCGAGACGCAGTACCGCGGCAAGCTTAGTTACTGCGACCCTGTCTTTTGATGGAAGCGAGCTGTAAGCTTCGTGCTGCTGTTTAGGAAACGATTTTCTATGGTAGCGTGCGACGTTAGCGATGATTGCCATTTGCAACTGGCCGAGGCCGATGACGGGCGTCGCTGCCAGGAGATATTGCGCATGCTTGTGGTGGTCAGTCGCGCTGATAAAATTTCCGATATCATGGAGGAGTGCTGCCACTTCGAGAAGAAGCCTGTGCTCCAGACTGAGGTTATGGAGGTTCCTCGTTTGATCGAACAGCTCCACGGCATAACGCGCGACGCTCGTTCCATGCTGTTCATCGAAGAAATATTTCCTGCCGATCTCGAGCGCTGAGGCCATCACCTGATCGCGGTACGCATGCTTTGTCTCCTCGTAAAGATCGATCACCATATTGATAAGTATGCCCTCTTTCAATCCCACCTTCGGGATGAGAATTTCATCTACGTCTGCAAGTTTCGCGATCTGCTGCAGAATGATTGAGGCGGGGACGATCACATCGGCACGGTCGGGCCGCATTTTCAATTGCTGAATTCTCTCTTCGAAGGAGAGAGCCTGAAGTTTTTTCAAGATGGCGTCGAGCTCACCGAGCTCTATCGAAGTTTCCCGTTCTTTTCCGAGCAAGTCCTTCCGCAGTCCGCCGAGCGTTTCGATATTTCCGCCTGTCCCGACGCAGATGTTGATCTTTTTTCCGCCGATTTCCCGCTTCAACCGCCGCTGCGTCGATTCGACATATTCTCTTACAAGCTGATTGAATTCTTTTTCACCGTTCCTTTTTTCCTTTCCTGAAACCCCGGACGAGAGAAGCTGGAGCAGGCGCACGGCCCCCATCCTGTAGCTTTCGGTCGAGACGATGCTGCCGTCTGCCGTCAGCGTAACCTCCGTGCTTCCGCCGCCGATATCGATGAGCATCGCAGTCTTGTTCTTTAAATTCACCTTGCTCGCTATTGCAAGATGGATAAGCCGCGCCTCTTCTTCAGGTTCAATGACGACGATATCTATCCCGCATCGCTGGGCGACACTGTCTATAAACATGTCTCGGTTCGCCGCCTCACGGACTGCGCTTGTCGCTACTGCCTTCGACCAGTTTACTCCATTGCGGTCGATCGCTTCCTTAAATTTCTTGAAAGCATCGACGGCCTGTTCCAGCGTGTTGTCGGTTATCAAACCTTTTGCGAATACATCCTGGCCAAGGCGGACCGGCTCGCGGAGATTTTCGAGGCTGGAAAGTTTGCGTTCTCCATCGACGGAGGCGATGGAGAGTCTGATTGCGTTCGACCCGACATCTATGGCAGCAAGGTTAGGCATGTTTAGAGAATATATGGAATTGGCCGGAGGGGTTCAATTGGCAGAGTAAATGGATAAAGATGTTTTCCTCCCGAACATGAAGGAAATCCTGACAGGAATCAGCTAATCGCTGGAGCCTGCTAGCTATTTCAGTCTCTTCCTTTGATCAGTTCTTCTGCGATCTGAACTGCGTTGGTAGCAGCGCCTTTCCTGATGTTGTCTGAAACGATCCACATGTTGAGGCTGTTCGGCGCGCTCTCGTCGCGGCGGATTCTCCCGACGAATACCTCGTCTTTGTCGTAAGCATTCAGCGGCATCGGATAAATATTTTGTGACGGATCGTCTTCCACAATTATTCCCGGCGATTTTTTCAGCAGCTTGATTACATCTTCAAGTTCATAGCTGTGTTCCATCTCGATGTTCACAGCCTCGCTGTGTCCGCCGAACACAGGTACTCGAACGCAAGTCGGGCTGACCTTTATCGAGTCGTCTCCCATGATCTTCGTCGTTTCGAAAATCATCTTGAACTCTTCCTTGGTGTATCCGTCCTCACGGAACACGTCGATATGGGGAAGACAGTTGAACGCAATCTTGTGCGGAAACTTTTTAGTGTTGCCTTGTTTCTTGCCGAGCTCCTCGTCCAGCTGGTCGATGCCCTTTTGGCCCGCGCCGGTCACCGATTGATAGGTTGAAACGACGACGCGTTTGATCTTGTACTCATCATGAAGCGGCTTCAGAACGACCACCATCTGTATCGTAGAGCAGTTCGGGTTTGCGATGATTCCATGGTGCTTGAAAATGTCGTCCCTGTTCACTTCCGGAACGACGAGCGGAATTGCAGGATCCATTCTCCATGCGCTGGAGTTGTCGATCACCACCGTTCCCTCTTTTGCTGCGATCGGAGCAAACTCTTTGCTGACGGTCGCACCGGCAGAGAACAGTGCGATCTCGATTCCCCTGAAACTCTCCGGCATCAGCTTCCGGACTTTTATTTTCTCGCCTTTGAATGATATTTCTTTCCCGACCGACCTCTCCGAAGCCAATGGTGTCAAATTCTTCACGGGAAAATCGTGCTCTTCGAGAACCTGTGTCATCTTTCGTCCGACAAGGCCTGTCGCACCTACAACTGCTACATTATATGATTTCATCTGATCAACAATCCTGCTCAATAATTCTTTCCAATTAGTTCCTGTTTTTCAACCTCACCCTCTCCTTTTTCCAGGAGAAGGAATCGCGATACTTATCCCTTTAGAGGGGGATATGCAACGAGGTTTTCTGTATTTAAATAACAAAATTTTACGATTTAAACCAAATCCTCAAGGCTCTGTCTATCTCTGATCACGCGCGCATAGTCGTTATCAACGAGAACCTCTGCAGGTTTCGGACGGGAGTTGTAGTTTGAAGCAAGAGAAAATCCATACGCGCCGGTCGTCATAATTGCCAGCAGGTCTCCTCTTTTCACGCCCGGAAGCTTGCGCTGGAGCGCGAACGCGTCCGTCGACTCGCAAACCGGTCCGACAACATCGACGATCTCTATTTTGCTCCTCTGGACT
This sequence comes from Candidatus Acidiferrales bacterium, assembly GCA_035515795.1. Lineage (NCBI taxonomy): Bacteria > Pseudomonadati > Acidobacteriota > Terriglobia > Candidatus Acidiferrales > Candidatus Acidiferrales bacterium. The sequence continues at coordinate 400,864 of DATJAY010000035.1, forward strand.
TTCACGGGAACGATCTGGTGATATGCGGAATACAATGCGTGACGCATCATGTCGTTCATCGCCGCATCAACGACGATGAATATTCTTCCGGAAGAAACTTTCCGGTACAGAACTCTCGTCAGGAGAACACCGGCTTCCGCGACAATGAATCGACCCGGCTCAATCGTGATCTCGCAGCCAGGAAGAGTAAGATTCTCTTTGATTACCTTCGCGAGAGCACGCAGATCGATCACCGACTCTCCGTTTTTATCCGCCGGCAGAGATTTGTGCTTGAGTGCATTCTTGTATTGTACCCCGATGCCGCCGCCGAGATCGATTTGTTTCACACGGATACCCGATCTCTTCAGCCTTGTCACCAATTTGCGGAAAGATTCTGCCGCTTCGGCGAACGGCTCGATTTCCGTTATCTGCGATCCTATATGACAATGGAGTCCGGCGAATTCGACATTCTTCAGTTTTGTCGCCAACTCAGCCGCATCTTCAGCGTGGTCGATATCGATGCCGAACTTGTTCTCTTTGAGTCCCGTGGAGATATGCGGATGAGTGCGCGCATCGACATCGGGGTTTATTCTGAGGAGCACCTTTGCGGTCTTGTCCAGCGTGGATGCGCACTTTGAAATGGTCTTTAGTTCTTGAGTTGACTCGACGGTGAATGTCCCGACATTTCGCATCAACGCGAAGTTGATGTCCTGATCCGTCTTGCCGACGCCTGCGAGCGAGATGGATTCGGGCGGAAAGCCGCTTTTCAATGCGAGAAATACTTCGCCTGCCGAAACGGTGTCCGCGCCGGCACCGAGAGACCTGATGTGTTTCAGGATTTCTATATTCGAATTTGCTTTGAGAGCGTAGAGCAATTTGATATTCGGTACGCTATGAAATGCCTTACTCAGCATTTCAAATCTTTCGGTGATTCGATTTTTGCTGTAAACATAAAGCGGGGTCCCGTATCTCTCAGCGAGATCGGGGGCCTGAATGTTCTCAATATGGAGCAGATTTTTCCTGTAGGTTATTTGATCTGTCATTGCAATTATGTCCCTGACTTTCTTAATCGAATATCTCGCTTGAGAGACCGCGGGAATTCCCGAAAAGATCTTTGTGCAGAAGCTGGACCGCTCGTTCCAAGTCGTTTTCATCCACTACGAAGCCGATATTAATTTCCGAGGCGCCCTGGGAAATCATGTTCACTCTGATCCCATCCATCGCGGAAAAGATTTTGCCCACGATACCGGGACTGTGGCGGATATTCTCGCCGACTACGCAGACTATTGCCTTGCCGCTTGAAGAGGTGACTTCTGCGAATTCATCGAACTCCTTCTTCATTTCTTCCAATTTTGTCGTATCATCGATCGCGACGGAGATGCTGACTTCGCTGGTCGCCACTGCGTGAGCGATAGTCTTATATTTATTGAACACGGCAAAAACGGCTTCAAGGAAATCGTGCGCCATGAACATACGGCTTGAGACCAGGTTCAAGAGGGTTATGTGCTCCTTGTAAACGATGGATTTAACGATACACTCCTCGTGATTTTCGCTTCTCGATATGAGTGTGCCGCGATATGATGGATTGCGCGAATTCCTGACGTAGACCGGAATATTTTTTTCTATTGCAGGAAGTATCGTCATCGGGTGTAAAACTTTCGCCCCGAAATAAGCAAGCTCGGACGCCTCGTTGAACGACATCTTTTTTATCCGGCGGGCTTCGGTCACTATAGACGGATCGGCTGTGAGGACTCCGTCAACATCGGTCCAAATTTGAATTTCCTCGGCTCCGAGTAGTGCCCCGATGATAGCTGCCGAGTAATCCGATCCTCCTCTTCCGATTGTCGTGGTAATCCCTTTCTCGCTCGCACCGATGAAACCCTGTGTCACGACGACGTAACCGCCGTTCACCAAAGGCATCAAAGCCTTTTTAGTTTTCTCTCCGACGATTTCAAAGAGAGGAACAGCCTTGGTGTAAGTTTCGTTGGTTATCATGTACTCGCGCGCATCCACGAGAGCCGCCTTAATAGAGTTTTCTTCCATTGCCTGGGCGGTTATCATCGACGACAGCCGTTCTCCGTAGGAAGCGATTGCGTCGCGCGACCTGTTCGAAACTTCGCCGAGGACGGAGATCGCCTGGGAGAGGTTTCTCAGTTCATGCGCGTAAACGGAAATTTTCCCTTTGAGATAGTTCTTCGGAAGCTCGGAGCTCATCAGCTCATCGACCAGTTTATCATGTCTGGACCTGATTGCAGAAATGAGGTCGTTTGATTCCTCTTTTTTTCCTTCCGCCGATAGAGCCGCGATTTTCAAAAGCTGGTTTGTAACTCCGGCACACGCGGATACAACCACAATAGGTCTCCTCGGAATTTCCGACTCGACGATTTCGATCAATCTCAATATCGCAGCAGAATCCTCCACGGAGGTTCCGCCGAATTTCATTACAATCATTCGATAATCCTTTGAGTAATCATCATCCTGTTCTCGACTATGGGGAGATGGCCCGGAATGAGCCTATGCAAACGAAACAACAAGCTGGTACAGCGGTGCGTAAAAGAATTGTATCGTTGCATTAAAAGCCTCATGGAAAGCAGGGACTCTCATCAAAAAAATAATCAAAAGAATTCCTGCAAAGCCTACTCTGCTGTAGGTCTCAGCCGCTTCATCCGGCAAAAAAGCGCTTAACACGTGCGACCCGTCCAGCGGCGGAATCGGAATCAGGTTAAATATTCCAAGCATGACGTTGAGATAAATTCCGCCGGAGAACATCCTTAATAGAAACTCGATGAACTTTGGCGACACACCGCCGACAAGCGGAGAAATTTTCAGTAGAAAAATCGTTATGATGGAACAGGCGATCGCCATCATCAAATTCGAGATTGGGCCGACCGAAGAGACGATTACATTGTCGCGCCTGTAATTGGACAAATTCATGGGATTGACCGGAACGGGCTTCGCCCAGGCGATCAGTATTTGTCCCGCCATCAGAAGCGAAAAGAGCGGAACTATTATCGAGCCTACGAGATCGATATGGGGGATAGGGTTGAGTGTGAGCCGTCCCATGTCGCGGGCTGTCGGATCACCCAGCTTCAGCGCAGCATATCCGTGACAGATTTCGTGTACGATTACGGAAAAGAGCAAAATAGGTAGAATGTATAGTTCACTGAGCATGTCTTCCTCTTGGGTGAAACCTGTCGAGCACTGCTTTCAAATAGTTTCTGTCCAAATGTAAATATACCTGCGTTGTTCCGATGTCGCTGTGTCCCAGCATCTCCTGTACCGCGCGGATGTCCGCGCCGCCTTCCAGCAAGTGAGTAGCGAATGTGTGTCGCAAAGTGTGCGGGTGGATTTTTTTCTTGATGCTCGCATCACGAGCGTACTTCTGCAGAAATCTCCAGACGGAAATTCGCGAAATTTTTCCTCCTCTGAAATTTAAGAAAAGGAAATCGCCCGTGTTTGTTTTGTGTCGCATCAAATCGTTTCGTACCGTAGAATCATAACGCGCGATCCATTGGAGTGCGATGTCGCCGATCGGCACAATTCTCTCCTTGGAGCCTTTTCCGAAAACTCGGAGCACATTTTCGCTCTTAATTAAATCTCTTTTCTTGAGATTAACAAGCTCGCTCACCCTCATGCCTGTCGCGTAAAGGGTTTCTATGATAGCACGATCGCGGATGCCAAGTTTCTCGTTAGTATCGGGAGCCTTTATGAGTCTCTCAATTTCCGCTCTGTTTAAAACAACCGGAAGTCTTTTTGACGGTTTCGGTCGATCAAGATTTGTCGTCGGATCGATTTCCGAAATTTTCCTGAAGACTAAAAACCTGTGGAGATTCTTTACAGCGGAAAAGTTCCGTGCGATGCTGCTCTGTTTCAATCCGAGATCGAATAATGACTTAAAGTAGCTTCTCACTTCGGGTCTCGAAATTTCGTTGAGTCCAATGATGCCGTGGGTTTCAACATATCCGGCGTATCTATTCAGGTCGTTGCGGTAAGATGCAATGCTGTTATCCGACAACCCTTTTTCGAATTTCATGAATTCGAAAAACAGATCAAGCTGGTTGGATATTTTCTTGTTTAGTTCCGGTACAGACACGATAGGCAAATTCCCAATTTCTCAATGCTTTCGCTTGTTCCCTTTTGAACGTTTATCTGTACTATGATGTACGGAGTGAGGATGATGAGCTGTTCTCTTTTTTTTCTGCACAACCGGCGGGGCAAGGGCGTCGATCTCACTTTGCCTTAGCTCGCCGACAGGTTCGGGGATTCTGTCGGTGGATTCATCTTGGTAAAATCCGCCGGGAGATTTCTCGAGTCCGGATGGTTCGCCGGACTGATCGGGATACTCGATTCTCCTGTGGTAGATGCCGGATAGAACCGACAGAAAACTTTCCTTTATTCGCGTTAAATCGCTGAAGGTTAAATCGGTATTGTCGAGCTGTCCCTCTTCGTACCTGCTCTTGACAATGTCCTCCATCATGGCTTCAACGTTCTCCAGGCTCTTTTCCTGCAGCGAACGCGTGGCCGCTTCTACGGAATCGGCGAGCATCACTATGGCCGTTTCTTTCGAGCGCGGCTTTGGCCCATCGTAACGGTAATCTTCCTCGCTTACGTCGCCTGTCGCAAACGGCCTCCGGAGAGCCTTGCCATAAAAATAGGCGACGAGAGTCGTGCCATGATGCATCGGGATGAAATCTATGACTCGCTGCGGAAGGTGGTTCTCCTTTGCCAGGTCGATCCCATCGGTCACATGGGACACAACCATTTGAACGCTGACATCCGGGGGAAGCCACTCATGCTTTGATTTGTCGTGATCCATGGTGTTCTCGACGAAATATTCGGGGCGCAGAATTTTACCGATGTCATGGTAATAAGCGCCGACGCGTGCAAGTATCGGGTTTGCACCGACGGCTTCGGCCGCTTTTTCGGCAAGGGTTCCTACGATTATGGAATGGTGAAAAGTACCTGGCGCCTTCTGGGACAACTCCCGAAGAAGAGGCTGGTTAAAATCCGACAATTCCAGAAGCGTAAGGTCGGTTGCGATGTTGAATACCTTCTCGAAAAATATGAGGAGCCCGAACGTGATGATCGGCGATAGTATCGAGTTAACTGCTATGAGTGAAAATTCCGCAAGGATTGTCGAAGTATCTTCAACTTTCTGGAACGAAATGGCGAGCGTCGAGATGGAATAACCCACGAAAATAAAAACCAAGCTTCTGAAAATCTGCGTGCGATTCTTGATATCCCGCACGGTATATACGGCAAGCGCACCCGCAATAAGAGATGTGAATGCTGCGCCGAAGTCGTTGCCTTTCATCGCTCCAACGAGCAGAGCGACGGCGACGGTGGTCTGGAATGCTACGCGTGAGTCAAAGATAATCGCAACTATCATGGATGCGACAGGCACGAGCACAAGATATTCTACTGGCAGTGCGGTTTGAGCCGTGAATGCAAAATACATGAGTAGCGCTTCGAAGATCAAAAGCACTGCTATGATCGAGAGCAATTTGTTGTTGTAAAAAATTCTTTTTCTGAAAAGGAACAAGTAGATGCTCAACAGTCCGATTACCGCAAATACCAGAACGAATTTTCCTGCAAATTGGAGAAGGATGTCCGCGGCGTCGGTCCTTTCACGCATCGCCTTCTCGAGCGAGTCAAGCTTCAGCTTTGTATCACCGGTGATACGATCATGTTTGCTGATGATCCTTTCATTTTCCTTCACGAAGCCGACGGTACGCGGCACCAGATCGATTGCAGCATTGATTTCTCGCCGAGTCTGGGTGCTGTCGAAAATAAGATTCGGTTTTACTTGTGCCATGACAGCGGCTGCAACGATCTCCGATGCGGCCGTGTCGCCTCTGAGGATATCGTTCGCCTGTTGGTAAACCTGGCCGGCCACGTCCTGAATCGTCAGCACCTGGCCGATTGAGACCGGGGTTTCGGAGTTTTGCTCCCGGACCGATATCACGCTCGAGCCGGTTTGCTCGCGCGCTCTGTCTATGATACCTGTCATATAGGCGCTTGCGACGATCGAGTTTATGGGCGGTATCAGCTTTTCCAGCCTGTTGAGAAAAAGGGGATCTCTGATGCTGCTCATCATCAGCTGATGCCAGTCAGGATCGGAAAATTTATAAGGCAGTTCTTGAAAAAGATCTTGCAGTGCTACCGAATCGCGGCCGAAAGTTTTCCCTTTTCCCTCGCGCTCGAGTTTTTTCAAGAGCCCGACGGCGGCTCTTATCTTCATCAGCGTCGAAGCTGTTGAATCAATTTGATACACTCCGACAGTCATCTTGTTAAATACAGGATAGACGCGCGCCGCCGCCTGTCCGATCTCTTTCTCATACTCGCTGTCCTCTTTGTAAATCGCAAAAGAAAAAGGAGCGATTACATCCTCATGTGTCCATATTGTCCCGACATCGTAGTTAACCGTGATCTGGTTCTGTGATGGCGCTAATAAAGTAATAACCGCTACCACCGCTAGGAAAATCAAAATCTTAACCCATGCGCTGGTTTCCTTGTTTACGCCGGCAATTTTTTGAAGCAAACTCCCGATTTTCTGTCGCATATCAGGCATTGTAGACTATGAACCGTGGTCCATTCTCAATTTGAAAATTGTTTCGAAAAACTCAGCGGCTCCGTTTTGGTCGTTGGTGGCATGCGTGATCAAATCCGCACGTTCCTTGAGTTCCCAGACCGCATTTTTCATTGCCACACCTATCCCGGCCCGCTCGAAAGCCGCGATATCATTTTGAAAATCTCCGACGACGGCAACTTCCTTTTTCCCGATCCGCAGGTACTTCTCTAAATGTGACAGACCGGTGGCCTTTGAATGGTCCTTGTTTTTTATTTCAAGATACCATCGATCGTCATAGCGGGAGCTCTTATATACTTTCGTATCGGTTTTCGAAAAGAGATGGATTGAGCGACGGGCTATGGACGCTATGTTATGCTTCGAATCTGCTCCGACGATGATCTGAATCGTCTTGTCGGCCACGGAATTGAGATTTTCTATTTCCACTCTATCTAGTTTGAAGCTATCGATGTAGCTTGGGACCATGGTTTCAGTTTCATGGCAGACCATCTTGTCATCCACGAAAAGCACGACGCTTGCAAATTTTCTCTCGGCCTCGGAGATGATTTTTCTTACGACGGAAGACTTTATGTAGCTTGCAAAAATGTTTTCTTTGCTGTGCGGAAGCCTGATGAGTCCGCCATCGAGAGAAATTATCGGCATAGTCACATCGAGTTCGTCGGCGATTCGCTCGGCCGATGAATGCGCTCTTGCGGTCATAATTGCGAATTTTATCCCTAATCCCTTAAGTTTCCAAACGCTCTTCCGGGTTACGTCAGTGATTTTCCCTTCATCGTTCAATAATGTTCCATCAAGGTCAGACACAACGAGTCTGACCCGCTTCAATTTTCTTACAAGACGGGGCGTTAGTTCTTCCATCGCTATCTGATTAAGTCAGTTAAAATATAAAATACAAGTTTTAAGTCTCATCTTCTATGCCGTCTCGCTCATTATTGAAAAGATTTTGGACCCTTCAGTCGAAATTTATTTGCATATCGGGATGGTCAAAACGGCACTTTGCATTTTCTCGCCTTAAATGATAAATTTAATCCGTTTTTCTAACGAAGCGATCCCTTCGGGAAAAGGAGACAATGAGCAAAATCAAAAAAATCGGCGTTTATACGAGCGGCGGTGATGCACCCGGTATGAACGCCGCATTAAGAGCAATTGTAAGAACTGCGGTCTATCATAATGTCGAAGTAGTTGGGATACAACACGGCTATAACGGGATGCTGAAAGGCGATTTTGTCCCGCTCGGCCCACGCTCGGTGTCAAACATAATTCAGCGTGGTGGTACAATCTTAAAGACGGCGCGCTCTAAGGAATTCATGACCCGAGAAGGAAGAGCCAAGGCAGCTGCAAACCTCAGCGCACAGGGAATAGATGGACTTGTCGCAATCGGTGGGAACGGGACCTTCCAGGGGGCAACGCTTCTTTACGACGAACATATGATTCCGACGGTGGGTGTTCCAGGCACCATCGACAATGATCTCTACGGTACCGACCTCACGGTCGGGTACGATACCGCAATAAACACGGCAGTCGACGCGATAGACAAAATTCGCGATACCGCGGATGCTCACGATAGAGTGTTTTATGTTGAAGTGATGGGACGGGATGCCGGCTTTATCGCGCTCGACGTAGGTATAAGCACCGGTGCCGAGTACATCGCGATCCCGGAGATTGAAGAAAATTTCGAAGCAATCCGGCAGAAGTTGACCACCGGAGGACGCCAGCGAAGCAGCATCGTGGTCATTGCGGAAGGTTGCTTTAACGGAGGTGCGGTGGACCTCGCCAGAAGAATGAGTGAATTTGTTCATTTGCAGTACCGTGTAACAGTTCTCGGTCATATTCAGAGAGGCGGAAGCCCGACCGCGCGAGACCGGGTTCTGGCAGCGAAACTGGGTTCAGCAGCTGTTGATGCGCTGTTACATGGCGAGCTAAATGTCATGGCGGGCGAGATCAACGACAAGGTTGTCCTCACGCCGATGCGCGATACTTGGGAAAAAAGAAAAACAGTAGACAACAGCCTTATCGAACTGGCAAAAGTGTTGTCTATATGAGACTTAGTCAGGCTCGTCTGTAACGTGATGAAAGTAACGATCCTCGCATTGTTTATTCCTAGTGCATTGGCTCTTGCTCAATCAAACTGTACTGTCATTAACTTTGACCACGCCGTTCAGCTGAAAGAATGGGCTGCCATTGATACTGATGAAGCGGGACTGACGACGCATGAACGCTACAGCGCCGCTTACGAAGGAGGATGGTGGCACTGCATATATTGTTTTCAAAGGAATATTGATTATCGACCTGAAACCTCAGACGAGTCTATTCCGGGTTGGCCGTCTGAAACGTACGGGTATTTAAACGGTTTTGAAGATGCACTTCAAAGAATAAAATCTTGCTTACAAAGCCATGCGAAAGACGAAGTCAAAAATGCTTTGGCAAAACTCAGGATTCCCGACACGCTTCATTATGAGGTAAAAAGGTAGGTCTCGGCGGCGGACCTAACTCGTCGGCTCATGTTGATGGAGTGGACTTGGTTGGTTGTTAGTGATTTCAAAGGTTCGGCGTCGTAGACTGGCCTTGATCGACAGAAGTTCGGACCGGGCTGATATTTAAGGACAGGAGATAGAAGGATCTTAATGAATACTTCAAAGAAGATTTTATCTGGCGTCGTATTTTTCACAATGCTTGTCTTCTCGCTTCAAGGTTGTAGCTTTACGCAGCTTACTATCAGTGCCACGAGTGTCATAATCGAAGGTGGCTTCAAAGCAATGAACCAGGAGACCGACCTTCAGATTGCTTCACAGGCAATTCCGACCGATCTTAAGCTCTTGGATGGGCTGATCTTGGAATCGCCGAATAATGAGAGACTCCTTCTTCTCGGAGCACAGGGTTATTCGAGCTATGCGCTCGGCTTCGTAGAGGATTCGTCGAAGGTGCGTGCCAGCTTATTTTATCTTCGTGCACGCGACTACGGCCTGAGAATTCTTTTCAAAAACGATGACTTCAAAAAAGCTTTCGACGGGAACATCGAAGATTTCACAAAAGCGATGGATGAGTTTGGAAAGGATGACGTTCCCGCAATTTTCTGGTCGGCAAACGCGTGGGGCAGCTATATGAATATTAACCGCGACAATACCGATGCGCTTGCCGATCTTCCGAAAGTGGAAGCCATGATGAATTTCGTCTTGAAATATGATGAGACTTTTTTCTATGGCGGCTCTCATCTATTTTTCGGGACCATTTTATCGAGTCTTCCTGCGATGTTCGGTGGAGACACTGCTTCGGCAAGGGTTCACTTCGAGAAGGCGGTTCAAGCTTCAGAAGGAAAATTTCTGATGGTGTATTATTATTATGCTAAATCTTATGCGGTCATGACGCAGAACAAAGATATGTTCGAAACGTTCTTACATAAGGTTATTGATGCGCCTGAAAATTTGCTTCCTGAACAAAACCTTGCGAACGAGATCGCAAAGGTAAAAGCTGCCGAACTGCTGAAGCACGAGAGCGATTATTTCTAATTGGAAAAGGATGACTCACTGACAGCGCAGTCGGGTTGGGCTAAGTCGGATTTCCGTTTTTTCGTCCTAATCCGTGTTATCGACTTTGTCGGTGGTCAGTTCTCTTCCCACGAATTGTCTTACAAAATTTGGAATTAAGATGTCAAAAGTAACGAGAAAAATATTTTCAGCGATTTTGATTTTGGGTTCGGGGGCAATTACCGCTTCCGCGCAACAGTACATAATAAAATTCGCAACTGTTGCTCCTGAGGGAACAACCTGGATGAACGTGATGAGGGAATATGATGCAGCGGTCAGGAAAGAAAGCGGGGGCAGACTCGGTTTTAAATTTTATTCGGGCGGCGTGGATGGCGATGAAAAAGACGTCATTAGAAAAATTAGAATTGGACAACTGCAGGGCGGAGGATTCACCGGTGTCGGCATGGGCGAAATCGCTCCGGAAGAACGAATCTTAGATACACCGTTCCTGTTTCGTGATACTGCCGAGATCGATTACATTTATGACAAGTTCACACCGGAGTTTTCCAAAGCATTTGAGCAAGGCGGCTTTGTCTTTCTCGGCTGGGCTGAGGTCGGTTTCGTCTATGTCTTCACTCAAAAGCCGATCTATTCAGTCGATGACATGAAAGATGTCAAGGCATGGATGTGGGAAGGAGATCCCATAGCTGAAGCTTCGTTCAAAGTTTTGAAATTGGCCCCGATACCGCTTTCTTTCATCGATGTGAACTCTCAGCTTCAAACCGGGATGATCAATTGTGTTTACGCATCCCCGTATGCAATTATTCCGCTGCAATGGTACACGAAGATGAAATATATGCTCGATGTCCCTCTTGCGAATTCGTCCGGTGCGGCTCTTGTTTCAAAAAAATTCTTTGATTCCCTTCCACAAGACCTCCAGCAGATTCTCCTGAAGGATGGCCAGATCTATTTGTCTAAGCTGACTCAATTGAGCCGGGGCGACAATCAAAGGGCGTTGAAAACACTGGAATCGAAAGGAATCAAGATTACGCATCCTCGATCCGCCAGCGACCTTTCTTATTATTACCAGACCGGAGAAGAGGCTCGCCAGATGCTGGTCGGAAAACTCTATTCGGCCGACCTCTTGCATCAGGTGGAATCGGCGCTTCAGCAGTTTCGAAAGGATCACGCCGAGAAATGAAGATTGTCAAGGCGATCGAAAATATTCTAGGTTACATCGAGAATGGGCTGCTTGTGATTTTTTTGACCGTGACCGTTGTGATGGCTTTCTTGCAGGTCATACTTCGAGAATTCTGGTCGACCGGAATCTTGTGGGCTGATGTATTCCTGAGGCACCTGGTTTTATGGATCGGATTTCTGGGCGCTGCATTAGCGGCAAAAGAATCGCGCCACTTTTCGATCAATATTATTACAAAACGACTGTCTGACACACTGCGCCGGATTGTTCAGGTTCTCCTTGACCTCAGCGCATCTGTCGTCTGCTATTTTCTGTACGATGCAGGGATGACGTTCGTGCTGGATGAGATCAAGTATAATACTCAATCTCTCTTTTCATTTCTTGGCATTGACATCATGGCCTACCACTTTGAGATTATCATACCTGTCGGATTCGCATTGGTAGGGATTCATTTTTTATTCAGAGCAATTGAAACGGCGATCACCGGCCCTAAGGCTGTCGACCTCGTGTGATCTGCAGGGAAAAGGCTTTTGCTATTTATTCATAATTTTTAAATCAACCGATGACATACATAATTGTTGGAATCATCATTCTGTTACTTGTGCTTCTCGGCGAACCCGTCTTCGTATTGATCGGCGCGGGAGGGCTTTTGTTATTCAAGTTGAGCGGCACGGACACATCCGCGGTCATTGTTGAGCTTTACCGGCTCGCGAGTCTTCCAGCGCTAATAGCGATACCGCTCTTCACGTTTGCGGGCTACATCCTCGCGGAAAGCAATGCACCGAAGAGACTTGTTCGACTTGCGCTTGCATTCTTCGGCTGGATGCCGGGCGGCCTCGCGATAGTCTCACTCGTTTCGACGGCGATCTTCACGGCATTCACGGGAGCTTCCGGTGTGACGATCGTTGCGCTGGGCGGACTTCTCTTTCCGATCCTCGTCAAAGAATCTTATCCCGAAAGATTTTCCCTCGGCTTGATGACCACGTCCGGAAGCCTGGGGTTATTGTTCCCGCCGAGCTTGCCGATAATTCTTTACGGGATCGTCGCCGGAATAAGTGTAGATAAACTTTTTGCGGCCGGAGTAATTCCGGGAATATTGCTTATCATTCTTCTGTCCTTATTCAGCATTTATACGGGGGTTCGTTCAGGAGTGAGGCGTCAATCGTTTTCGGCTCGCGAAGCTCTCGGGGCCTTAAAGGAAGCAGCATGGGAAATTCCGCTGCCGATCATAATCATCGGCGGGATTTATGCGGGTCTGTTCACCGCAACCGAAGCAAGCGCCATTATGGCTTTCTATGTCTTCGTGGTGGAAGTTTTCATTCTCCGCGATGTAAAGCTTTTCAAAGATCTTCCCCGCATCGTGAAGAAAAGTATGATGCTGGTCGGTGCGATTTTCGTCGTGCTCGGCACAGCGCTCGGACTTACAAGCTATCTCATAGATGAACAAATCCCGATGCAATTATTCCAGCTTATTCATCAATTTGTTTCGAGCCAGCTTACATTTCTTGTTCTGCTGAATATTTTCCTTCTCGTGATAAACATGGTGGAAATCTTTTCGGCGATCATAATTGTCGTTCCCCTTATCGTTCCCATTGCCGCGCAGTACGGAATCGATCCGGTTCACCTCGGCGTAATTTTCCTGTTGAACCTTGAGATCGGATACATGCTTCCCCCGCTCGGGTTGAACTTATTCATATCGAGCCTGCGTTTTGAGAAAGACATCGTAAAAATTTACAGGGCAGTTCTCCCTTTTCTGGGTATAGCTCTGTTGGCATTGTTGATCGTCACATACTTACCGGACCTGAGTCTTTATCTCACGAGGATTATGAAAGTGCAATAGGCTCATGAAATTTGCCGTTATTTCGGATATTCATTCGAACTTTGAGGCGCTTGTCGCGGTGTTGAGGGAAATCGGAAAAAAAAAGGTAGACGAGATAATCTGTCTCGGCGACATTGTGGGGTACGGGGCAAATCCAGATGAAGTCGTGGAGCTTGTCCGCAACGAAGTGAAATATTCAGTTAGGGGAAACCACGACGATGCTCTGTTCAGCGACGAGACATTTCTGGCACTTAATTCATATGCAAAATCAGCGATCACATATACTGCTGAGATCGTTTCCGATAAGAACAAAGAATGGCTCAAGGAACTACCGAATATTCAGAAGCTTGATGACATCATGATGGTACACGCCTGTCCGTCGGCACCGCAAAGCTGGAAATATGTGTTCACGCAGGAGGACGCAGAAATAGAGCTGTCGTCATTCCAAGAAAGAATTTGCCTGATAGGACATACCCACGTGCCTGTGATTTTCAAGAATTCCTCCGGTTTGGGGGGAGCAGCTAAAATCAGAGAGTTGATAAACGTAGGGAGTGTCGGTCAGCCACGTGACGGCGACAATCGTGCTAGCTTCGGAATAATAGACACGAGAAATTTCACTTATGCAAATTTACGTATCGAATACAATTACCGCACGGCGGCTGATAAGATCATGGCTGCCGGATTACCAAGCATTCTGGGCGAACGCCTGCACAGGGGAAGATGACCACTGCATCGAGATAGATCTAAATCAACCGAGACCTTCTACGCATAAATGTCAGGGCAGATAAAATCCATTCTTTTGCTGCTAATATGCTTACCGGATCTCGATCCTTTGCTGGCCCAGAACGATACAGCAGATTTCATCAGTACGAACGAAGCGATGCACCATTATTTCTATCATGAGTTCGGCTACGGTTCCGAAGCAGACTACAATCCTATTTATTATGTCATCAACGGGGGATTCGATATTCTGCAAACCGAGAACCAATCACGGAACCTAGGAGGCATCCACTACACGACGGGAATCAAGAACGTGACTTACAACATGTCAAGTCCATTCGTATCGATCCGGGATTATGGTACACGTCAGTTTTTAAGAGATGAGATTATTCCGTCGAGCTTCGATGAGAGAAATATGCAGTGGTGGCCGAACTACCAGCTCCATCTCATCGGTGGAGGTATGGAATACCGGATGATCGCTGAGTGGTACGACTCCCACGGCTTCGAATTCCCAAAGGCAGCGTCGTTCATCACGATCGCAGTTCAGCATTTTTTAAATGAAGTAGTGGAGAACAACGGCTACGTCGGCAGGACAACTGATCCCATTGCTGATTTATACGTATTCGATCCGCTCGGCGTTCTCCTTTTCAGTTTTGATCCGGTCTGCCGGTTCTTCGGAGAGACTTTGAACATGGCCGATTGGTCTTACCAGCCCGCGTACGATCCGACTTCGGGAAATCTGGAAAATGCAGGGCAGAATTTCATATTCAAGTACAGATTCCCGTTTGCAGTAAGATACGCTCTGTTCTACGAATGCGGAATGAATGGACTTGCGGGATTCTCGCACGAGTTCGAGAAAGAGGAATGGATCAGCCTTGCCGCAGGATTGAGGAACAGCCAGAATGTTGTTGTCACAGATGAGACCGGCGGGAGAAAGCAAACCGCGACGATAAAATGGAACGCGGGACTTTTTTATGATAAAAACAATTCGCTTCTTTTTTCAATTCTTGCTTCAGGGCAGAGGGACTACCAGGTCGTGGCAAACATATATCCCGGTCTCTTTTCGATTTCGCGTTTCAGTCCGGGTCTCTTCGCGGCATTCACCGCGGGAAACAGAATTATTGTCGGGCTGAGCCTTTCATATTCACCGGTAGGGCTGGCGACAGGTTTTAAACGACCTTGATCGGAGAGATCACATGAAACTTTTAAAGCAGAGGTAACTTAGCGCAGAAAATCGGAAACGGTTTTTATAGACTTGTCAGGTTGGTCGGCGAAAGTCAACGTACTCGAGAGATTTCAGATTGCCATCGATCACGAACTCACCATTGGCCCCCCACATCTCACGATAAAGTGCCCAGGGTATATTTCCGCCAGCCGCCGGATCGTAATTAGGATCAGGCCTTCGCTGGTATAGACACGGGAAATATCCTTCTCCATCTTATCAATCCTCTTGCCGGGTTCGGAAGGCATGTTTTCTCTCGTTTTTTTGAAGACCTCGTTCATTTGAGACGTGCTTGGAAAGGTACTGCACAGTATGAGATGGCTCAAGTGCTGCTGGTACTTCAAGGCGTAAGCCTGTCCCAGGACACCGCCGTACGAGTGGCCTAGGAGAGAAATCTTGCCGAGATCGAGCCCCTTCGTATTGCCTCCACGTCCTCGACCATATTCTCCACGGAATATTGAGTCGAGTCCTCAAGTTGCTGCGATCGTCCCGATCCACTCTCATCGATAAAGATCAAGCGGTTGTCTCTGGCAAGGGGAATGAGATATGGAAGGAAATGATCGTGAGACGCACCGGGACCGCCACGGACTATCACCAGAGGCTTGCCTTTTCCGAACTCTTCATAGTAGATCATGACTCCGTTCGCATCGATGAACCCCTGGCTTATCTGATAAACGGAATTTGAATAGGTCGTTGATTTCTTTTGAGGATTCTGTTGTCCTAAAACGAAACTCGAAGCAATTACGGAACAAATGAAAGCAAGGGCAATTCGCTTCATACCGTATTCCCCTTCGTAAATATATCCTATTTTATGGAATCAGGAGGCAGGCTCAGCTTCATTTTTGGATTTCACAAAAAAATAGCGACGCAAAAGCAACCAGCCTGTTAAAGAACTGATGTCGATGCAATGTTGTCGGCGGTTTAAGATTTTTTATCCTACCGCAGTTTTCTTTCTCGCCTTGTAGCGCTCATCATGGTCGAGAATTTTTTCGCGGAGGCGGATCGATTTCGGGGTAAACTCGACATATTCATTCTCGTTGATCCATTCGATCGCCTTTTCGACAGTAATTACGACAGGAGGCTCAAGTCGGATTGCCTCGTCGGCACCCGACGCGCGCATGTTGGTCAAGTGTTTTGTTTTGCAGACATTGGCGACGATTATATCTTCGCGCGAATTTTCCCCGACTATCATTCCGGCATAGACTTCTGTCCCCGGCTCGATGAAGAATGTCATCCTCTCACCAAGCTTCCACATGGCATAAGCTACGGCAATCCCTGTTTCGAGGGCGACCACCGCACCTTTGTTCCGCATCTCGATCTCGCCTTTGTAGGGTGCGTATCCATGATAGTTGTGATGAAGAATTCCGTTACCCTTCGTTTGCGTCATAAATTCAGTTCGGAATCCGATCAATCCTCTTGCCGGCACGATAAATTCCAAACGAGTGTTACCGTGACCCGGCAGTAAACTTTTCATCTCGCCTTTTCGACGGCTGAGGTTATCGATTACCGTACCAACATACTCGTCCGGCACGTCTATAACGGCATGCTCCATAGGTTCGTGAAGCTCACCGTCGATTGTTTTGCAAATGACTTTCGGCTTGCTGACCTGGAATTCGAATCCTTCTCGGCGCATTGTTTCGATAAGGATAGCAAGATGAAGCTCTCCTCTTCCGCTTACGGTGAAAATATCCGGAGTATCTCCCGGTTCGACTCGAAGGCTGACGTTCGATCGAAGCTCACGCTGCAATCGCTCCGCTAAATTCCTTGTGGTAACATACTTGCCCTCTCTTCCCGCAAATGGCGAATTATTTACGATGAAGTTCATCGAGATAGTCGGTTCCTCGATGTTCACGAACGGGAGCGGTGTTACTTCAGCGGGATCGCAAATGGTCTCACCGATATCTACATCCTCCATCCCGGCCAGAGCGATAATTTCTCCGGCACTCGCTTCTAGCACCTCGTTTCGCTTCAGACCTTCGAATGTATAGATCTTCGCTATGCACGCTTCCTCAACTCTTCCATCCTTGTGAACGACGCGCATCGGCGCGCCGTCTCTTATCGTGCCACGAAAAATCCTTCCGATGCCGAGGCGGCCAATATAGTCGTTGTATTCGATGTTCATGACCAGCATTTGGAATGGCGATTCGGCATCATGCGGCGGCTCGGGAATATGTTTCAGTATCGTTTCAAATAGCGGCGAGAGATCCGCGCTTTCTTCTTCGAGTGAGTATTTTGCAACACCTCGCTTCGCAATTGTATAAATTACGGGAAAGCCTATTTGTTCGTCATTTGCACCGAGCGAAATGAAGAGATCATATACTTCATTCAACACCTCAGCCGGCCGAGCATCCTTTCTGTCAATTTTGTTTATGACTACGACAGGTTTCAAGTCCAATTCGAGCGCCTTGCGGAGGACAAACTTTGTCTGCGGAAGCGGGCCTTCCGCCGCGTCGACGAGCAAAAGTACCCCGTCGACCATCATGAGTGTTCGCTCGACTTCGCCGCCAAAATCGGAGTGACCGGGGGTGTCAACGATGTTTATTTTCACATCTTTATATTTTACCGATGTGTTTTTCGCAAGGATGGTGATCCCTTTCTCGCGCTCAAGATCGTTTGAGTCGAGAATTCGAGTCCCCATGTTTTGATTTTCGCGGAACGTGCCGGTTTGTTTAAGCATGTGGTCAACAAGCGTTGTCTTTCCATGATCGACGTGTGCAATTATGGCAATATTTCGGAGTTTAGAATTTCTCATTTAGAATTTTCTCTCAAAGGGATCCTTCACACACTCGGGTTAATTTACCGCGACAAGTTCACGCGCCTGAGCACATCAACGCGTTTGCGCATCGAAACGATTCGATGCACTGGCACACAGGTAGGATCGTACTATTCAAATTTAATTATCGAGATTAAGATAATACAAATTGAGGAGACAGAAAATGCCTGAAGGATGCCATTAGTCCCTTCTGACTCTTTTCTCATGGGAGGTGCCTCTGGCAGCGTTCTTCACAATTTGACAACTCCGATGTCAAAGCAGGGATGTCACACACTCCTATCAGCCATTACCAATCAGCGGACAACGTTTCCATGTTTTGGGTAGTAGTTTTGACCTCAATCTTGTGCCATGTTGAAACCAAACGGTCAAGAAATTGGTTCATATTCTTAAAGCTGGGCGGACGAAGAGATGCGTCAGAACAAGCCTTATGTGGTAAATTCCGCCCGGCTTTTCTTTTTATTCAACGGGTCGTCAATGCCTGGGTCTCGATTCGTATCCTTCTACGAATGATGAAGGCATTCAATATTGTGAAACCAATTGACGTGATATAGCAGGAAAAAATAAGCGGTATCACGGCGAGCTCCGTTATCACCGCAACGTAATTAGGATGGCGTAGAATCTTATAAGGCCCAGTCTTCAGTAAGGGACGACGCGGAGTGATAAGGACCTTCGTATTCCAGTATGTCCCAAGCGTGACCATTGCCCAATAACGCAGAATTTGTGCGGCACAAAAAATCATGAAGAGAATAATCCACCATTCGCTCAATGTCGTTCTGAAGATTGATTTTTCGAGAATGAGAGAAACGAAGAATGCTACGTGCATCCCCACGATGAAACGATACCCAACGTTGTCGATTTCAACAGCACCGATGCTTACTAAATTTTTTTCATGACGTTTAGCAAGTACCAGCTCGCAGGCTCTCTGCGCCATTATGACGAGAAGAAAAATCCAGAAGAAGTTCAATTTGTTTTAAATAATACCAATTCTGAACTGAAACCCGGACCCAGGGCGGATATCAGGCCGTATTCCCCCGGTTTAAACTCACGACTTTCGATGAACTCTTTTAGAACGTAAAGGACGGTCGGCGAAGACATGTTACCATGCTCGCGCAAAACTTTTCTTGAGAAGCGAAGTGCATCGCTTCGTAACCCCAGCGCATTCTCATAAGCATCCATGACCTTTGGTCCGCCAGGATGGACGGCAAAATGCTTTATGTCGGACAGATTGATGCCCGTCTCTTTTGCAAGCTCCTCCACATTTTGACGCACACATTTGTGCACAATCGTTGGAATATCCTTGCTGAAAATTACCTTCAAACCGTTGTCTGCTATATCCCAGCCCATCACATCCAACGAATTGTCGAATATTGTCGAAAGTGAATTCAAAAGACTGATGCCGACCGGATATCCGGTTGCCCCATCGTCTTTAGAAAGCGGGTGTTCGTCACCTACAATTACCGCCGCCGCCGCTCCGTCGGAGAATAGAGATGTACCCACCAGATTGTTTTTACTATAATCATCTTTTTGGAAAGTGAGTCCACAAAGCTCGACGGCGATCAAGAGTGCCGCGTGAGCAGGCATCGCGGTGGTGTATTCGAGAACGCGGCTCAATCCTGCTGCCCCTCCGGCGCATCCCAGACCCCAGATAGGAGTCCGCTTTATATGGGGATTGAATCTCATTGTGTTGAATAGTCTCGCGTCGATACTCGGCGTCGAAAGTCCGGTGCTCGAAATAAAAACAACATGGTGAATTTCTGAAGGTTTCAATCCGGCTCCATTGAGACATTTCGTGGAACATTCCTCCGACAATCGGACCGCACTGCGGATGTAAAGTTCATTCCTTTCCGCGAAACCATGTTCTTTGCCATACCACGACCTGTCCTCTGTAAAGTGACGCGAGGCAATGGAGGAATTTTCAAATACCTTCATCAATCGATCGATGTCATCGCGCCGCCGGGAGAACAATTCATGCACAAACTCGCGCACTTCTGTCTGTTCAACCTTCGTCGGTGGCTCTGCCGTAGAGATCGATATCAACTTTGGCATGATAAATAGTTTCCCCTCTTCTTTTTATCGAAAATCCACATAGAAGCCTAATTTTATAAGTTTTCAGGAAAAATTATCCCCTATATATTTTGTAAAATCAAATAAAATCGTTATTATATTAAGAAGTTTTTGCTTAATCTTTTCGCAGTGAAGCAGGCTTAGCTCAATGTCGTCCAAATGGAAAATTAAATAGTTAGTAATGGTGAAATAAGTATGAAGAATTATTATCTCCTCTTGGCAACAATGTTTGTTTTGTTTTTTTCCCAATCCGTTTCTGCTCAATCGGGCAATGTTCGTATCGCTCAAACTAACGCATCGCAAACAATTCAGCAAGTACCGGCATCACAGATCAACCCGGCTGACGCGGTGAGTTCAGGCGACACCGCATGGATGCTCGTGTCAACAGCTTTGGTAATGTTAATGACCCCCGGGCTTGCGTTATTCTATGGAGGAATGGTAAGGCGCAAAAATGTTTTAGGAACAATCATGCAGAGTTTCGTTGCTATCGGTATCATCACCGTGCAGTGGATACTCTTCGGCTATTCACTTGCCTTTGGACCAGACGTCGGACATGTGATTGGAAGTCTAAAATGGCTTGGACTCAATGGAGTCGGGCTTACACCTGACCCTGATTATGCTCCGACAATTCCACACCAGACATACATGATGTTCCAGATGATGTTTGCGGTGATTACTCCGGCATTGATTACCGGAGCATTTGCAGAACGCTTCAAGTTCAAGACATACATCGTATTTCTGCTTTTGTGGGCGACCCTTGTGTATGATCCGCTTGCACACTGGGTTTGGGGAATGGGCGGTTGGATAAAGAATCTCGGGGGGTTGGATTTTGCAGGGGGGCTGGTCGTTCACGTGAGTTCCGGCGTCTCTGCTCTCGCTGCAGCAATCATCATAGGAAAAAGGCGAGCCTATGGACAGGAACCGATGCCTCCACACAACATGACGATGACTTTGTTGGGGGCGGCGCTTCTGTGGTTCGGATGGTTTGGCTTTAACGCGGGAAGTGCGGTTGCCTCTGGTGCTCTCGCGACGTCTGCGTTTGTAGCCACTCATGTTGCTGCCGCCTCGGCCGCACTATCATGGATGTTCTCCGAGTGGGTCACGCGGGGAAAGCCCACAGTCCTCGGTGCAGCATCGGGTGCCGTCGCGGGTTTGGTTGCGATAACTCCAGCCTCTGGTTTTGTGAGTCCGCTTGCGGCCCTTGTGATAGGGATGATCGGTGGGATAGTCTGCTTTTGCGGCATAAGATTGAAAGATAAATTTAGATATGATGACTCGCTGGATACCGTCGGCGTGCATGGCATAGGGGGTTCCTGGGGTGCAATTGCTACGGGGCTGTTCGCTACGAAGCTCATCAATCCGGCTGGAGGCGACGGTCTGTTCTATGGCAACCTTTCGTTATTGGGAGTTCAGCTCTTGTGTGTCATTGTCGCGGTCGCCTATGCTTTTGCGGTATCGTGGGTTATTCTGAAGATCCTCGACAAAACGATGGGGCTGCGTGTTTTCGGTGACGATGAAATCGAAGGACTCGATCTCTCTCAACATGGTGAAAGTGGTTACGTTTTTGAGGAATTGTAAGATAAATAAATAAAATAGTGGTAATTTATTTGAATTATTTACCGAATTACATATATGACTTAATTTATTAAAGATTTGTTGGTCTTATTTTGAATTGACTATTGACTTATGCTATTTCGTCAAGTTATATTGAGATGTAAAAAGTAAAGGAGTGAGTTTGATGTTGCAGCAAGAATATCGGCATGATATAATCTGCGACTCATGCAATGGCACCCGATTTGTCGGTGTCACGAAAAATGGCGACGGTTTCGATTTCATTGAGTGCGAAAAATGCCAAGGCACCGGTCATCTTTCGGTGATTCAGTACGGATTTTCAGGCGAGGAAGAAGAGGAATAAGAGCAAAGGCTCATCCCGAGGTCACAGCTTGAATAACAATGGCCCTTTTGGGATCAATAAATAAGAATAGGCGGGGTTAAGAATTCGGACTCTTATTGGAGTCCAAAGATCCTACCTCGAAGCTAAACCGAGACAGCACGGGTAATCTCCCTACCGTGCTGTCTTTTTTTATTTGTGGAACTTAACAAAATTGGAATTACACTTGCAAAAATATTTACCTTTTAACACGATGAATCCTGGTTTTATTAAGGTATCGTCGCAACTGGTGATTCCATTTTCCGAAATAAGTTTCCGAAGTTCACGGAGCGGAGGACCCGGCGGGCAAAATGTGAACAAAGTGGAATCCCGCGTTGAACTGATTTTCAATGTGAACGATTCACAATCGCTTTCAGACGAACAGCGTTCGAAAATCTTGGTCTCGCTGAAAAACAAAATAGATTTGAAAGGGATTTTGCATCTGACTTCCCAGAAATCGAGAAGCCAATGGGAAAATAAAGAGACAATTATTGCGGAGTTTGTCAGAGTAATAAGAGCGGCAATCAATCCTGTCAAAAAAAGAATCCGCACGCGGCCATCGAATGCCGTAAAAGAGAAACGTCTGAGGGAAAAGAGAATGATTTCCGAAAAGAAAAGGATAAGAAAGACCTTCGATTCAGAATGATTCGAACGGGTCTAGAACCCCGAATTTGTTTTCTTCGATGGTCGATATCAGAATTTTGAGATTCATAAATAGTCTTCGCGCTTTTGCAGGTTCCACGGTGCATCACCGCGCATGAACCGCAGGATATTATCGAGAGCCATATCCAGCGCCGTCAGATGAATTTCCGGGATCAAATATGAATTGTGAGGTGATCCGAGGAAATTATTCAGATCGAAAAAAGGGAAGTGCACCTCAAATTTAGGATAGTTGAAGGGCTCGATCCACCATGCTTCGATCGCCGCCTTGAATTGAGAGCGCGATTTTAGATGATGGTACAGACTCTGTTCGTCTATCAGGTCGCCTCGTGCGACATTAACAAGAATTGCATCCGGTTTCATCATCTCGAGTTCGGTCTTGCCGATAAGGTTCTTGGTCTTCTTATTCAGCGCGATCGAAAGCAAAATGAAGTCCGACTTGCGCAGGACGAAATTCAGATCTGAAAGTGTTCCGACAAAATCTATTTTTTCATTTGTCGTGCCGCTTCTGTTTATGGCAAATATTTTCATGCCGAAGGCGCGCGCAATTTGCGCGGTCCTCCTCCCTATTCCGCCGAACCCGATTATTCCGAGCGTCGATCCGTTTAACATCTTATGGGCTGTCTTCTGATCGAAGACACCCCTGCCCAATCCGAGATGCAATGGCAGAAAGCTGCGTGCCAACGCTAGCATCATTCCTATCGCATGTTCTGCAATAGGTTTGCTGTATGCTCCCGAGTTGCTGCAGACCATGATGCGGGGATCCAGCTTGTCGAATGAGATTGCATCTGAACCCGCAAGGGTAATCTGAATAAGCCTCGTCCTCCCCAAGTATCGAAGTTCATCATCATGGATATCTCGCCTGAGGTTCATGGCCAGGACCAGATCCGCCTGTGTCAATAGTCCGACACGGTCTTTTTCGCTGGCGCCAAATAGAAAGTCGACCTCAAGACCGCCCCCAATTTTCCTCAGGATGAGGTCTCTCATCTGTTCATTAACTTTTTGCGCTACAAGTAATCTCATAAGGAGTCCGTTTCTGCCTGGAGCTGTCAAGATTCTGGTGAATAATATCCAAACGCCTCAAGATGAAAATGAAAGATTGGATTTTCAACGTAGCTTCAGAGAACAGATTTTCATATTCTGAAAAATGCTGCGACTTGCAGCTTAACGGTTTGTTCCGATCATAAGGTAATTTTTTTGCACAGACGGCAGGAGCGTGACGGCCTGGATTGCGAGCCCATAAAGAATGTAACCGAGATGTACTGCTGCCATGACGCCGATATAGAATGCCTCCAATGCGATCCAGATAACCAGGACAAAGCCGATGTAGAGTGAGAATGTCCAACCCCAATACATTTCTGGAAAAATGTTAAGGAGGTCTGCCATCCTCCATCGTCTCTTTGTGGTTAGTGCGTACGCGACCACAAGGGGAAGAATACCCACGATCAAGAAGAGTATGATTCCGGGTATTAGGAAGCTGTTAAAAGGGGAGTTCTTCAAAAACTCGACCGGCATTTTCATTAGCCTGCCGCTTGGATCGATGATGAACGTCAGTCCGCCAAACATGGCTCCCACTCCAAGAAGTATGTGCATCACGACGAGAATTTTTTCTGTCAATAGCCTATTGTGTTCCAGCATGAATGGCTCTCTTCCATTTCTTGTATTCTGTAGGCATCGCCGCGATCGAAAAGGAATGCGATAGTGTAACGTACCTCCGGTTACGAAATTTTTGTCTTTGTCATGCCTTTACCTTATATCCATCTCTCGGGACGGTGCGAACAAAGCATCCGAAATGTTTGGGCTCTTCGAGTCTGCAAGACCAAACGAGCTTCCCATCGAGTACGGTGATGTCAGGGCAACCGTCACACATATTTTGTCCTCCATCGTCCATTACGTCAATCGGTTGAATGATCATCACTGACTGGAAATAAACGCGCTTGAACGCTCTTAGAGGGTTTTTCAGAATCCACTGAATTCCGTTCGCAAACGCCTTTCGTGCGCCATGGTCGATCAGCGAACCTGCCATGAGTCCGGATCTTCCGGTTTTCAACGTTGAAGGGCTGCTATATGCGAGATATTTTCCGTATTTGAAATGGTTAATCGTTTGAACGAACTCTATGAATTTATTTTTCATGTAGCCAAAGATCTTGTCTTTGGTTCCGGCGCGGACGGACAGGAGCCATTTGAATGAATCGGGTTTTTCTGTGCCATTGAGATATCCACATGGACTAAATTCGGGAAAGCGTTTACGGAGCTCGAGTACGACATCGGTCGACATGATGTCTATCTTACGCTGTTCTACCGTAGAGTAGACAAGTCCGCTCATGTCGATCTTAGTTCCGCCGGCATACCAGTCCATCGGAATCTGCGGCACAGCCTGTCGAAACGCGATAAAAACCATGACGTGGACAATGTCGATATGCTTCGCTGCCCACTCAACCATTTCCGGGACATACTGAATTGTATCTTCATAAACGGTCGAGTTGAACGAGCATGAAATGCCGCCCACCTCGGCAAGCATTTCTGCATATTGCAGTCTCAGATCGTTAAGCTCGATTTCGTTTTTATTTTTCCAGCCCGGGCGGTTCTGCTTGCTGTCTATGTGAAAGGTGAATCCGAAAACGCCTGCATTTCTCAGTTCATGTAAGAGTTCTTTTGTGAGAGCGAGACCGTTCGTGTTAATGATCGGCTTCATGTCGCGCGCGGCAACTTCCTTGACGATGTCGATAATCTGCGGGTGCATAAGCGGGTCACCTCCCGCTATTGAAATTCCATCTGTGTTTCTAAGCCTTGCAAACGTGTCGATCTCACTTTTTACTAATTCGAGTGGTTTGTGGGAAGAAACGACGTTCTCCCTGTAGCATCCGTCGCAAGCAAGATTACATTGTGAAGTCGGTTCCAGCCATGCAATTGCGTTGTCCGGTAATGTCCAAGGGAGACGATAAAGCTGTCGATGATCAACTACCATGGTCTCCATTTCACTCTCCTCTGATTTTGCTCTCTGTAAGAAATATCGCTCGAAATAACACCTTGTATTCGGCGAGATGATAGCCCGCCTGAAATTGGTACCTAAGTCTGTGTGGGAACTCGGAATTAGCTCCAACGATAATTGATTTTACAATCGAGTCGGAAGAAAAGCAAGGAAAATTTCGGGTAAAATTAGAATTCCAGGTCTTAGTGCGGATGTTGGATATCTGCGATTCACCCTCAAAGTGAGTCGCAGTTTCGCAAATTCTACTTCGTCAGCAATAGTTTTTTCACCGACACAAATTTGTCGCCGTTAATTGTATTGGCGGTCATCCGGCAGAAGTAAACCCCGCTGGAAAGTTTTCCAGCATCAAAAGCAATACTATAGTATCCGGCATCCTGTTTCTGTTTATTAGAGATAAAAGCTTACTGTATCAGTAGTCTCCAGGATTCGTATTGGTATAAGAAAGTGACCACCACCTGTTGGGCAGTGGTCACTGGTTTTTCCTGTCTTATTTTATAAGCATGAGCTTCTTCATCGATGTGAACTTCACACCGTCGATCCCAATAGCATCGATCCTGTAGAAGTAGAGTCCGCTCGA